>NZ_DJGL01000058.1:0-125 GCF_002432735.1 Mesotoga sp. UBA5847
CCTCGGACCGATCGATTAAGAGGGGGAGTCTGATGTAAGAGGGTAGAGGCTGGAGGTTTGAAGTTGGAGAGCTTCTTGCCTCTGACCGGTGAAACACCGTTAACCGTAGTCCGTTCGCCGATTAG
>NZ_DJGL01000058.1:222-13615 GCF_002432735.1 Mesotoga sp. UBA5847
TTAGGTGGTACGATTCAACCGCTAAGAAGTCCAAGGGCTTCTACATAAAGGAGCCCAAGGAGAATCTCACTCAGTCTGAAGTCGAGACTGTGATGGGAAACCTCATAACTCTGAAGGCAATCCCTTCAAGCTATGCGGTAGACTACGCGGCAGTGATCGACACCCAGAAGAATGAGTTGTTTAACCTCATATAGATGTAAGTGGATAGAGGTATGTGGTTAGAAAGGGATGGGGTTCTTACCCCGTCCCCTTTTCTAAGTACCGGATGAAGATCTGAGCTTCTTCTTCGAGAATATGAGACCATTCAGAAGCCTGTTGACCTCGTCTGCAAGCCTCTGTATAGAAGAATGTTCTTCCTCTGAAAGGTAGCCAAGATTGTTGCAGATTTCGAGCTGTGTTGAGAGCTCCATCAGGGAACCCCTGGCGGTATAGAGAAATCTCAGAAGCTCTTTGGTCGATTCCCTTCCAAACCCTTCTGCAATGTTAGAAGGGATAGATACTGAAGCTCTTTGCATTTGAGACGACAATCCGTAGCGTTCACTTTCGGGGAAGTTTCTGGTTAGCTTGTAGATCTCGGTAGTCAGATTCATAGAAGATTTCCAGAGCTGCAGTTTTCTGAAGTTTCCAAACATAGATACCTCCTATAACAATGACTGTGATCTTCTATTATAGCTCTTGATCTTCAAACCTCTCACCTCTGGCCTCTAACATCTACTCATCAAAAAGGAGCGATAACATGTTGTGGATAAAAGAACTACTCTCACTAATAACCGTCTTCGCAAGTTACGTGGAGAGTCCCGGCAACGGGGCTGAGAAGAAAGAGAAAGTGAAACAGATGATAAAGGACGCGCTCCCGGATGAAGAGTGGAAGATCGATCCCGAGTTCTTCGACTTCGTTCTGGATGTCTTGATAGACCTAGTCGTCATGTTCCTCAACAAGGGACTTTGGAAGACCGCGATGAAGGTGCTGGTAAAGTAGCTGTGCGTTAGATCGGAAATGAAAGAACAGCCTTTGTTGCGAAATTGACTAAGACTGTTCTGAAACCTTAAGAACACACACAAAAGCCATGAGAAACCCCGGAAATGACCGGGGTTTTTTGATACGTAAACCATTGCATTTGGTTTTCTTTGTAACAATGAATATAATAGTCAACAGACGCATCTGATCAACTTCGCAACTCTGAGCTCTACTTCTGGCAGTTACGTCCATTACACACGTCGCAAGAAGCAGCCGAATAGACATATACTGTAAACAACACACATGCGAAGAACGAGCACAGGAAGCGAGAACAGTTTTCTAAGGTTCAGGTATTCAGATAGTGATTCAAGAGGCAGATTGAGAAATTGTAAAGCGAAGATAAGTAATCCATTTCTCTGAAGTATCTCAGAGAAAAGTTTCGGATAAAACAGACGCAGAAAGCGAACCGTTAGGGTATAGAGAACAATACATTGGTACCGATCCATCACAATGAATCAACGGAGGATAACATGACCAACTTCAACGAAATATCCAACTTCATCTGGAGTATAGCTGACCTAATAAGAGATGTCTTCAAGCGAGGGAAGTATCAGGATGTCATTCTTCCATTCACCACGCTAAAGCGCTTGGATTCTGTTCTTGAAGGCACAAAGAAAGATGTTCTCGAGACGTCAAAGAAGCTAAGCGAAAAGGGTATAGAAAATCGAGATCCCCAGCTGAGAAAGGCTTCGGGCTATGCTTTTTATAATACATCTCGCTACACATTTAGAACCCTTCTGGATGACGCTCAAAATCTGAGAGATAATCTGACTGCCTACATAAACTCCTTCAGTCCAAATGTTAGGGAAATAATGGAGAAATTCGACTTCTTCAGAACTATTGAAAAGCTCGATCAATCTGGTCTCTTGTATCTTGTTATGCAAAGATTCAACGACAGCAATCTAGATCTTCATCCCGACAAAGTTGACAATCTTACAATGGGCTATGTATTTGAGGACCTCATCCGCAGATTCAACGAAGCGCTCAACGAAAACCCCGGGGAACATTTCACCCCTAGAGAAGTCATTAAAGTTATGGTCAATCTCTCGGTGAACAACGACAAGGAGATCCGCGAGAAAAATCACATTGTGAGAACGATATACGACCCTTGCTGTGGATCCGGTGGAATGCTCTCGATCGCCAAGGAAAGAATCATGGAAATAAATGCGGAAACGGAGGTCTATCTCTACGGTCAGGAGGTCAACCCTGAAACCTATGCCCTCTGTAAGTCAGATATGCTAATAAAGAGTGTCGATGGGAGAGACGCAGAAAACATAAGAGATGAATCGACACTATCCAAAGACAAGTTCCCGAACGACAGATTCGACATAATACTTGCCAATCCGCCTTATGGGAAAGACTGGAGTCAGGACGAAAAGACCGTAAGATACGAAGCCTCAAGAGGAACCGCCGGTCGATTCTCGGCCGGACTTCCGCGAAAAAGCGACGGGCAACTCCTCTTCCTTCAGCACATGATCTCAAAGATGCGCCCCATTGAAGAAGGTGGAAGCCGCATAGCAATAATCATGAATGGTTCACCTCTTTTTACGGGCGACGCCGGAAGTGGAGAGAGCGAAATAAGGCGCTGGATAATAGAGAATGACTGGCTTGAAGCGATTATCGCGATGCCAGAACAACTCTTCTATAACACAGGAATAGCTACATACATATGGCTTATTACCAACAATAAAGAAGAGAAGCGAAAAGGGAAAGTGCAGCTAATAGACGCTACCTCTCTCTGGTCTCCCATGAGAAAAAGCCTCGGCAACAAACGTAGAGAGCTCACGGAAGAACATATACGCAAGATAACCGAGCTGTATAACGACTTCAAGAACGAGGAGCAATCGAAGATCTTCCCCAACGAATACTTCGGCTTCAGGAAGATAACGATTGAAAGACCTCTGAGACTTAACTTCCTTGCAAATGATGAGCGCATTTCGAGACTGGATGATCAGACGGCCTTTGTTAACCTTGCCAAGAGCAGAAAGAAGAAAAGTGTCGAACAAATCTCTCTCGAAGAGACTCAAGGAAAGGAACAGCAAAAAGAGATAAAGAGAGTCCTAAGAACACTTCCTCAACGTCTTTATAGAAACAAGGCCGACTTCGAAACCGATCTTGACAAAGCATTCGAGAGCTCGACAGTTAAGCTCAACGCCCAGCTAAAAAAAGCGATACTTGACGCGCTCTCAGAGAGGGACGAAATGGCTGACATTTGTCTCGATTCAAAGGGTAAACCCGAACCGGACTCCGAGCTTAGAGATACGGAGACAGTCCCACTTGGAGAAGATATACAGAAATACTTTGAAAGAGAGGTAAAACCCTTCGTGCCCGACGCCTGGATAAACAAGAAGATAAAAGACCCTAAAGACGGCAAGACAGGCAAAGTGGGCTATGAAATAAACTTCAACAGATACTTCTACGAGTACAAGCCTCCCAGATCCCTTGAAGAGATACAGGCCGACCTAAACGAAGTGGAAAGAGAGATTCTCGATCTTCTTAAGGATGTGATCGAATGAGCGAGGAGATCACGAAGGATTTCAAGAGAATCGCTCCGAAACGCTGGAAGAGATACCCTCGTTACAAAGACTCGGGAGTTGAATGGATCGGTGAGATACCGGAAGAGTGGAAGAACGTGAGACTTAAGCATCTCACAAAGAAGATTGGAAGCGGAATTACTCCCAGAGGAGGTGCAGAGAGTTATTTAGTCTCGGGAATCCCGTTGATTAGAAGCCAGAATGTTCAATTTGAAGGGCTTAGTCGCGAAGGTCTTGCCTACATTAGCGATGAGCAGAATGAAAAAATGATTAACAGCAAAGCACTTCCAAATGATGTTCTCTTGAACATCACTGGCGCTTCAATTGGCAGAACCTGCATGGTACCTCAGAATATGGAGCAATCGAATGTCAACCAGCATGTTTGTATCATAAGACCAAAGAAGAGTTCTCTCTCTCAGTTTATTTGGAGATTCCTTTCTTCACACGTTGGTCAAATCCAAGTTTTCGAGGGAGAAGATGGGATTTCCAGAGAAGGACTCAACTTCGAGCGAATAAAGAATTTCGTTATCACTCTTCCTCCTGATGAAGATATAGAAAGAATCGTAGCATATCTTGACAGAGATTCAACGGCAATTATAAGCCTAATTTCCAAGAAGCAGCGACTAATAGGACTCCTGAAAGAAAAGCGCGCGGTGATAATATCGCGAGCAGTGACTAAAGGTCTCGATCCCAACGCTCCCATGAAAGACTCGGGAGTCGAATGGATCGGGGAGATACCGACCAATTGGAGGATTTTTAGACTGAAAGACCTTGCAAGGATAAACCCTTCAAAAACTGAAATAAACCATCTTGCAGATGATCTGGAAGTGAGTTTCGTTCCAATGGAATCCATTGGAGAATACGGAGGAATTTCCGGAGCAGAAGTGAAGAAGCTTCTGGACGTTAAACAAGGCTATACGTATTTCGCAGAAGGTGATCTGATTGTAGCGAAGATAACTCCTTGTTTTGAGAACTACAAAGGAGCAATAGCCTCAGATCTTTTAAACGGTATAGGATTTGGTACAACCGAATTGTTTGTGCTAAGGCCAAATGAAAGAGTTGACTTGAGATACCTTTTCTATGTTTCGATTTCTAAAGCTTTTAGACAAACTGGAAGCAACATGATGCAGGGAGCTGCTGGTCAGAAGAGGATAACAGCCGACTTCGTAAACAACTATCCAGTGGCCTTACCTAGACCTGAAGAACAGAGAAATATAGCTAGGAGTCTTGAGAAAGGTACAGAGAAAATCGACTCCTTCATCTCAAAGATAGAAAAAAGCATAGAGCTTCTGAAAGAATATCGTTCCGCTCTTATCACAGCGGCCGTTACGGGCAAGATAGACGTTCGGGAGGAGGTACCGTAGTGAGCAAGACTTACGACGAGAAGAGCTTCGAAGAGGCTATTGAAAACTCTTTACTGAAGGAAGCTCCTGTCGAATCGCTATACGGTCAGAAGGCAAAGCAGACGGCTTTCGTCAGCGGTGGTTTCTCAAGCCGGAGACCGGATGAATATGAGAAAGAACTCT
The DNA here is from genome assembly GCF_002432735.1 of Mesotoga sp. UBA5847. Lineage (NCBI taxonomy): Bacteria > Thermotogati > Thermotogota > Thermotogae > Kosmotogales > Kosmotogaceae > Mesotoga > Mesotoga sp. UBA5847. Next base: position 5,301 of record NZ_DJGL01000058.1, read on the forward strand.
GCCTTATCCCCACCGATCTTCTCCAATTCATTTATGCCACCCAGCCAAAAGAATGGGAGAAATACCAAAAAGCGGCTGGTAACAAGGCCAAGGATAGCCTTCTCCAACGAATAAAGAAAGCCGTGGATGATCATGGGACACTCCATATCCTTCGAAAAGGAATCAAGTCTCTCGGCTCGCACTTCAAACTTGCTTTTTACAAGCCAGTAACCGGCATGAACGAGAGCCTTCAAGAGTTGTACAGAGCTAACATCTTCTCGGTAGTAAGACAGCTGAAATACAGCATGAAAAATGAAAACAGTCTGGATATGGTGCTTTTTATCAACGGCCTTCCGGTGTTTACTGCCGAGTTGAAAAACCATCTTACCGGTCAGACTGTTGAAGATGCTATGCGCCAGTACAAAAAAGATCGCGATCCCGTCGAACCGCTGTTCAGATTTGGCAGATGCCTCGCCCATTTTGCCGTTGATCCCGAACTGGTTTACATGACGACTGAGTTGAAGAAGGACGCGACGCGTTTTCTTCCTTTCAACAGGGGTGATGGTACCGGTGCTGGAAATCCCCCTTCTGGCTACAACAAATATGCCACTTCTTATCTCTGGGAAGAGGTCTGGTCGAGAGACGGGATACTCGACCTCATACAGAACTTCATTCAAGTAATAGATATTCTAGACGAAGATGGTAGGCCGACCGGAAAGAAAGCAATGATCTTCCCCAGATACCATCAGCTAGATGCAGTTCACCGCTTAATAGAGGACTCGAAAACCAGCGGAACGGGACACAGCTACCTGGTGCAACACAGTGCGGGTAGCGGGAAAAGCTTCACGATAGCCTGGCTAGCCTACCATCTCTCAAATCTACACGTTGATGATAGAAGACTCTTTGATTCTGTGATAGTGGTAACCGACAGGAGAGTTTTGGACAGACAGCTTCAGAACACTATAGGGCAGTTCGAAGATGTGAAGGGAAAGCTTGAGAATATCGACAAGACCTCTCGTCAGTTACGAGAGGCGCTCGAGAACGGAAGAGACATAATTGTCACGACCCTTCAGAAGTTCCCTGTCATTGTGGATCAGATAGGGGAACTGAAGAGTGATAGATTCGCAGTCATAATAGACGAAGCTCACTCCTCCCAGAGTGGCGAGACTGTCAGGGATATGAACGAGGTTCTGGCGGTGGAGACTCTTGAGGAAGCAGAGATTAGAGACGGAGTTGAATCAGAAGATCTCGAAGACAAGATAACGGATGAGATGAAGAAGAGAGGAAGATTACCTAATGTGAGCTACTTCGCATTCACGGCAACTCCAAAGAACAAAACATTGGAAACCTTCGGGGTCAAAAGAGCCGACGGCAAATTCGAACCTTTCAGTCTATATTCCATGAGACAGGCGATAGAGGAAGGCTTTATAATGGATGTTCTAGAAAACTACACGACCTTCAAGACTTATTTCAGACTGCTCAAGAAGATCGAAGAGGATCCGCAGTTCGAAAAGGCCAAAGCCTCTTATCTTCTCCAGAAGTTCGTCAGAGAAAGTGAATACACGATCTCGAAGAAAATTGAGATAATCATTGAACACTTCAGGCAGTTCACGATGGACAGAATCAAAGGTCGAGCTAAGGCCATGATCGTTACGAGCTCAAGGCTACACGCAGTAAGATATCGTCAGGCATTCGATAGATACGTAAAGGAGAAGGGCTACGACATGATAAAGGCTCTCGTCGCATTTTCGGGAACTGTTCGTGACGGTGGTATAGACTACACCGAAGCGAATATGAACGGCTTCTCTGAATCACAAACGGCTGGGGAGTTCAACACCGACAAGTATCGATTTCTGATTGTTGCAAATAAGTTCCTGACTGGCTTTGACCAACCGCTTCTGCATACAATGTATGTCGATAAGAGACTTAACGGGGTACATGCGGTTCAAACACTAAGCCGGCTAAACAGAATTCACCCGGATAAGAAAGATACTATGATTCTTGATTTCGTGAACGAAGTCGAAGAAATCGAAAAGTCTTTCCAGCCATACTATGAAAAGACACTGCTCACTGAAGGAACAGATCCAGACACTTTGTACGATCTGGAGACAGTTTTAGAGCAATTTCAGCTATACAGTCAAGATGACGTGGACAGATTTGCAGAAGTCTATTTTTCTGAGAAGTCAAAACACTCTGATTACTATAATTGCCTCAAGCCTGTAATATCGAGTTTTGAAGAGGTTGAGGAAGATGTCAAGCTTGACTTTCGTAAGACACTTACTCGATTCGTTCATCTATACTCTTTCCTTTCCAGAATCATCACTTTCTCCGATCCGGGACTGGAGAAGCTGTATCACTTTGCGAGATTCCTTCTAAGAAGACTTCCAATTCCCAGAGGGCAGCTCCCCTTGGAAGTGCTTGAGGATATAGATATGGAATCTCTGCGAATTCAGAAGACCTCAAAAGGTAAAATCCAATTGGAAAGAGGTCCGGGCGAGTTGAAGCCTACAAATGGTAGTGCTGAAACAGGGACATTTGTCAACGAACAAGAACTTCTATCCAAGATCATAGAAGATTTGAACGAAAGATTCGGCACCGAATTCACCGAAGAAGACAAAGTGTTCCTCAGTCAGCTTCAAGAAAGACTGGAGAAGAACGAAGCGCTCAGAAACAGCGTGCAGGTAAATCCCCCTTCCAGTGCCAGACTTACATTCGACAACATCGCCAACGACATAATCCAGGACATGATCGACTCGAATATCAAATTCTACAAGAAGATAAACGACGACCAAGACTTTGCCAGCACGCTCCTTGACTTCCTGTTTGACAGATACTTGAAGTCAAAAAAGGAGACTGTGAGTGATGCAACCAGTGAAAAACAGGATCACTAATTAGCTCAGGAGGTAATTTATGTTCAGAAAGAGAAAGGCATCTGAAGATGCCTCAGGGATTTTGGAACCAACGGACATTGTCGTTCCAGTCTATCTTGATGCAGAAATCATGCTTGACATCCTTGCAACTCTTGATAATGGATTATCTCTCAGTGAAAAAATCAAGATCACAAGTGGAGAGCTTTCTGAAAGGGAAGGCAGTGTCGGGATTTCGCTATCTAAAGTATTGCCATTTGTAGATATCTCTGCCAGCGGAGGCTTGTCAAAAAGCAAGGCTTTGAGTTCCGAAAGCCAGTCTGAAAGAGTTCAAACGCCTGGCTCACTGTTCAACAAAGTGAGAACGAAGCTAATTAAAAGTCAGATATTAGAAGAATCGAAACTATTGAGGACTGGAATGCTCTTACAGAAGGTAGCTTTGTGGAGATCATCGGAAATTTCTCACCAAATCCGATTTCCTCTTCTATAGAGAGATTTTTGCATGTAATAGAAATATTTGCGCCATTGATCAAACCAAATATGAGTGAGAAACAGGTCCCCATCAAGCAAATAACGGACATTTTGAACTCATTTGTCGGTGACATTGACAAATCAGAATCAAGGTTTTATCTCATAGACTTCAAGAATCTAGAAGGTCATAAAGCAATATCCCTCCTGTCCAAAGATCTTCTGAGAAGCGGTTCAAGGGAGATTGTTCAGAAAGGGAACTACAGACTACTAGGTAAAGTTGTGAAGAAGATTGATGAAGGGCACATCAAAACATTGGAATCTTCAACGTTTTTTGGCTTACTTGACGAGCAAATGATTCAAGGATTTCTGCGATCCTTTGAGGGGTTAGCAAAGAATGGGTTTAGAATTCCTAGCTTGAAAGATGAAATTGACGCACCACTTGTCGTAGTTCTACCAATTGCGGTTTACATTTGAGAAAGTGAATTATCATACTAAGGTTGCGAGTTTTCTTGAGCGAGCACCAATTTGAAGATCAAAATATAGCATGAGATGTTTAGTACTCAGCAATAGCCAAAGCGGCAGGAAAGGTGTTTAGGGAGTCAGAAAATCCCCTTATGGAGCAAACCAATAGCTGAAACACGAGAGCTAGGTCGCTTTTGAAGGAGTCAGGAGAATGAACCAAGCATATGAGTTTTTTGAAGCGCTAGCTTCAGGAAATCTGACAAGAATCTTATTCATCTTGTTTGTTCAGATTCTAGCCATTATCATTATTGGATCACGTCATGAGGAATGGCGGTGGTTGATCAACCGGAGAGTTCTTTTCAGAATCATATTGTCTCTGCTCATCTCCGTGGTGACAACGCTACTATTCAAGAGAAGCCTTATATTCAGTCTTTTGGGATATTCATCTGCGGCTGTAGTTGCAGTTATTGGCTTAATATTCAGTGAAAACGTTATTTTTCCAGAAAATCTTCTTCTGAGGCTGACTAAGCGGAAGTATGAAGCTCTGGATTTTAACGAGGGTCAAAACTTACCTGACAAAAAGATCTTTTTTGGCTTATCTGTACCTTTCAAAATCGAGTATCTCCATATTCTTGCAAGCTATTTGCTGGACAATGATGATCTACACGGTGCCTATAGAGTCTATAAGAGAATCGAAAGCTTTTCTCTTTTCGATTCGGAAAGGACGAGGCTCAACATTATCAAAGCACAGCTGTTCTGCTTAGCTGGAAATATCAAGGGAGCCGAGTTGATTCTTTCAAAAATGGATATCTCTCATTACCCAGAACTCAAGACATCATTCCTTATTTCTTCTTCTCTGCTGGCTGAAAGCAAAGGAAACCTAGAAGAAGCGTCTGATCTGCTGAGCGAGGCATTAAAAGAAAACGAAGACAAGGCAGGCACCGTAGTTATCAATAACTTGGGAAGGTTGAAGTATATGAGAGGGAATGATCTCGAAGCCATGAGGTACTATGAGAAAGCGCTTTTTTCAGCTGGGGATAAGGTCAAGAAAAGGAGCAAGAGCATTGCGTTTCAAAACCTCATAGACCTTTATGTCAGAAACGGGGAACTTGAGAAAGCTTCAAGGACGTTTGAGAAATTCAAAACTGAATTCTCAAACGGAGGCATTTATGACAAAGCAAGATTCTTCAGCTACCAAATGGTCTATGGAAGACAAATAGGAAACAGAAGCCTGATTCTTGATTCAATTGCGGCGATCCTAATAGATGTTATTCCAAGTCTTCCGAAAAAGAGTCAACTGATTATGCTTGTTTCAACACTAAAAGCTGTGTACGATCTGAGCCCAATCACGCCAATGCTGACAATCAATTCGTTAACGGTAACTATGCCAGACGTTCATGATAACTTGACTCAACTATTGACACTTTTGTATGCAGTTAGGCAGAAATGGGAAGAAATTAGTATGTTGCCATTTGAAAAACTATTCGAGTTGAACAAAGAACTATTCTACATACTTACCCGATTAGCAGATTCAAATCTCATTGAGCCTTTCAGACAAATATACGGTGAGCTGTGCTCGTTTTTTCGCGACTCTATTGATTCTATCGATCGGAAAGTTCTAAGTCTCGGTGAACCTTTCGTCTATGAGAGGTGGCAATGGGAGAACAACAGATTGTTTGCTGCACGATTCTTTCAGAAAGAGATGAATCAGGCTGAATGGCCCGGATATTTGACGAAAGTCGTTGATCATATGGAAGACCTAATACAAGAACTTGACGATAACGACGCAGTTCTCTTATCTGTAGAGGCCAAGCTGAATCTTGTTGATGAGGTATTAGCTACAATCGATCATCAAAGAGGGAGTTCCATTCAGAATAAGCTCATTGAGAAATCGAGAAAGTATCTCGCTGAAGCGGATCGTCAAATTACAGAAATAGGTAATCACGTTTCGTTCTGTAGCTCCTATATCAGGATAGCCTTCTATGCAATGACGCTGGGTGAGTGTAGTTTGTGTTCAAAGTATTACAACAGCTTTCTAGCAACTGGAATAGCAGTGCAACAATTCAGTCAATGGATCAGACAGTACTTTGCAGAAGTAGAGAGGTACATTTTGAGCTGCAACGATAATTCGGGAAATTAGTTGCGACGCAGCTTTTATGGCCTGCGTTATCAGGACAAATAGGGATTCCTTTTTTTTGCTAAAATCGAGTGCGTAAGTTGAGATATAATGAAAAACCATCAAAACAAGGAGATCAATACATGAGCAAGGAAAACCAAGCTGTTGAATTTAAAGAATCCTGGAGTGATGATTATCTGCGCTGGGTCTGTGGTTTTGCCAATTCTCACGGAGGCACTCTGATCATCGGCAAAAATGATCGAGGTGAGGCAGTCGGTGTTGCTGAAAGTGCAAAGCTGATGGAGGAATTACCCAATAAAATCCGTGATCTTTTGGGAATAATTGTCGAAGTAAACCTGCTTGCTGAAGAAGGAGCAGAATTGCTGGAAGTTAATGTGCCTGCCTACACCAACCCGATTAGCTATCGGGGTCATTACTACATTCGTAGCGGCAGTACCCTGCAGGAAATCAAAGGCGCCGCGCTGGATCGTTTTCTGCTACAGAAACAGGGACGCACATGGGATTCTGTACCCCTGCCAGGGGTTGCAATAAATGATTTGTCTTTGGTGAGCCTCAAAAAATTTCGTGAGCTGGCTACCGTCAGCGGACGCTTAAGTGATGCGGATTTATCGGCAGCAGATCCGGAGCTGCTTGAAAAGCTTAAATTAACTGAAGGCTCATACCTGAAACGATCGGCTGTACTGCTCTTCCATGAAGATCCTGATCGGTTTATCACCGGGGCTTTTATCAAAATTGGCTTTTTTGTTTCAGAGTCTGAACTTGCCTATCATGATGAAATTCACGGCTCTCTTTTTTCACAGGCACATACAGTAATTGATCTACTTCGAACCAAATACATGAAAGCCGCCATCATCTATGAAGGTCTTCAGAGAATCGAGCGGTTCCCAGTACCTTACGAGGCGTTGCGCGAGGCCGTACTTAATGCGCTGGTTCATAGGGATTATTCAGTGCCTGCGCCAATACAGATTCGGGTCTATGAGAACAAACTGAAAATCTGGAATCCTGCAGTACTGCCTGAAGGGTGGAGTTTGAAAACATTATTGGGCGCACATGCATCCCATCCCTATAATCCGGATGTGGCAAACGCTTTTTTCCGCTCCGGGGAAATTGAATCCTGGGGTCGGGGGATTGAACGAATATTCTCAGCTTGCCGTAGTTCGGATTCGCCGCCTCCCAGTATTCAACTGGAAGGACATGATCTCTGGGTGGAATTCCCATTTTCCGATAATTATCTGGATACAATGCGGGGAAAAGTAAGTAGCAAGGGTAGTGCTACCCAAGAAACTACCCAAGAAACTACCCAAGAAAAAATCGTTCTCTTGCTAAGGGAGAAACCATCTATTACCCGTCGTCAACTGGCACAAGAACTGGCATTGAGCGAGGATGGTATAAAATATCATCTGAGAAAGCTCAAAGAACAGAATCGCATACGCCATGTAGGGGCAACAAAAAAAGGCTATTGGGAAGTGTTGAAATGAAACCATCGGAAAGATACAAGCTCGATGAGCGCAACCATGTAATAAATAGGGTCAGACTCCATTTTTCACACTGAATGAGAAATCGAAGGTAAAAGTCTGTGAGAGTGTTTCTAAGGACAGAAAAGAGAAATTATGCACAGCCTTTCTCCTCTACGCCTACGGGGACACCCCCATTCAAAGAGAATATGCCAACATGGTTCACATGAAAACAACGTTGTACGTCGACGGTCCACCGTCCTTCGGGAAGACCGATAAGATAAGATCAATCGTTGAGAAAGAGCATTATCGAGAGTTAGCTCACTCACGAGAAGAGCGAGATTCTGAGCAGGATCATCTCAGAATGACGTGATGCAAGAGAAGGCTATCATCCCATGTCACTCGTACAGACTCCTTACTTCATCACCAGTAAGCCTGCCCTGAAAAGCTTGCTCCAATATGCGCCTGTTTGGGGCCTCTGTTCAGTGTCATCCCGTAATATCCCCACTCCGTCATCCCGTGATGGGTCTGCACGGGATCTCGCCCTGAGAGCCGCTATTCGCTTAAGAACAAGAACCCGCTGTTCTCTGTGGAGAACCCTCCTTCGTGACTCGTCCCGGATCATGGACCCGTCCTTGGATAACATCAAGCGAGAAAGAGCATTGTCGAGACGTTCGCTGAGCTCGCGAGAAGGCAAGTGAAGAGCCAGTCACTGCTGAAATAAGACCCAAGGCGCCGAGAAACATCGCTGGACGCGAGGCTAAAAATAAATAGAAAATAAATAGGGTCAGACTCCATTTTTCACTAAATAGTAAAAATAAATAGGGTCAGACTCCATTTTTCACTGCTATGTGAGTAATTGCAATCGCCACCAGCTCTATCGTTACCTGCGTTTTTACCGGCTTTATCCTCAAATTGTGGGGACACTGTCCGCACAATTGAAAA
>NZ_DJGL01000030.1:0-6837 GCF_002432735.1 Mesotoga sp. UBA5847
GGGGGCAGTTCTTGAAAGGTATTCTTGTCTGTGGAAAGGAAGGCAGAAGAAGAAGCGATTACTTGCTGCGGAAGCTCCAGGAAAACTACAGCGATGATCCCTTCTCGTTTCTCTTCGTCGGACCCTCTTCATTCTTTCTGCGAACCATAGAAGACGCCATGTTGAAGAGAGCGCTTTCGATTGCCGCCGGGCAGTTCCTTACGGATAGATCTCTGGCTCTGAAGATCGTGGGGGAGATGTTCCCGGATCGCACGGCTGTTCACGAAAGAGGCGAACGAATAGAGATCGCGAAGGCCTTCGAAAAGGTGAAGAATTACTATCCGTCAGAAAAGGCAACGGCTTACTTTCATGAGGCGATCGTCGTCTTGAAGGAGAATCTCGGTAATTTCGAGATGGCTTTCGGTAGGGAAGATGCCGTTCCAAAGGTTCTGAAGGAAGTTTACCGAGAGCTTCAAGAACACTTCGAAGAGAGGAAGCTTTTCGATTCCTACGATGCACTGAGACTGGCCGCAGAGCAAGCAATTCTCGAAAAAAGCGATTTCGGAAAGACCCTATTCATAGACGGCTTCTACGATTTCAGCCCGGCAACCAGGGCTTTTATGAGCAATATTATGCGTTGTTTCGACGAGGTCTATCTCTCATGCCCTGAAGACAGTGATAGAAGGAATCTGTTCAGGGAGAGTCAGACCGTTTCCGATCTCTTCGAGGGCTCTGACTTCGAGACGATCGATGTGGATCTAAGCGAAAGCGGACCGCTTTCGAAAGTAAAGGAGATCTTGTTTTCGGATCGGGAAGAATTGAACGACGCCGGGTGTGAAAGCGCGGAAATTGTCGAGTGCAACGATCTGTACGGAGAGGTCGACTTTGTCGCCAGGGAAGTGAAAAGAGCGATAGCGAAGGAAAGACTGGAGCCGGAAGAGATCGAGATAGTGATTCCCAATAAAGATTACTGGAGGGTATTGAAGAAATCGCTGAACGATTTCGGGATCCCTGCAGTGAGCAAGAATTCGGTTTCCTTGCTAGAATCGAAGAGCGTCCAGACCCTTCTACTTCCGCTTGAAGTGGTATCCGATTCTTTCGAACCTTCGGGAATCCTCGAAATGATAGATGCCGGAAACGGTGATAGTTCTCCCGAGAAAGCGATCGATGCGGTCCTCTTCGAGAAGGTGGCGGCTTCGGCCGGTCTGCTGTACGATACATCTGCCGCCACTGCGGAGGGTGCAAAAAAGGTTTGGCTGGAGAAGCTCGACAACTACAAACGTTTTCTCGGTGCGAAGGCCGAGAGTCTGACCTCCAACGACGATCTCGATGAGGACTTCTCTGCTCTGTCCCAAATCCAGGAGATTAAAGATGAGATCCGGTTCATAGACGTTATTGCAAAGCCCGCTGTCAGAAGGGTTTTTTCACTTCTGAAGAGTATAGAGAGAAATGTGGCGATGTCTGTCTTGAAATACGAAGACTTCTTCAGAATCTGCGAAAAGAGGCTTGGATTGAGAGAGCTTTCGGGAAGCGAGGAAATGACATTCGCATCTGAAAACATTGCCTGCGTGGATCAATTCGTTGAAAGAGCCGTTCCTTCACACGCCGGGATTCTCGAAGCTATGGAAATCACCGAGTACGATCCGGAAAAATACTACAAGTCTCTCATTAAGTATCTGGAAGGAGAAGCTCTGCGGGGCGAGTCCGACATGGGCGGTGGAGTTGAAGTCCTCTCACTGATCGACTCCCGATACACTTCGAAGAAGGTCAAGTACTTCATGGGATTCAACGAGGGCAATTACCCGGTTCTGTCTCTCAATCCACTTTATGCGGGCGCTCAGTACTCCGAGCCCAGAGCCAAGGACATTCTGGGCATTCAGGAGAACAGGCAGAAGCTGGGTCTTTTTCTGGCGATAAGCGGCGCACAAGAGAGGCTCTGCATTACTTTCTCGAATTCCACGGTCGATGGGAACGTGTTGATGAAGTCTCCTTATGAAGGATCGATTCTTCGGGCATTCGGCAAATCCGAGCCCAGACCGTATGGCCGTGTGGAAGGGAAACGCACCGATCTCGTGCCCTCGCCGTCGGAGGCTATGAGCCAGGCCGACTACAGGCTTTCGATAGCCAGTATATTCAAGGAGACCCCCGATGAGTGGGAGAGACATAAAGACTCGGAAACGGTCGCAACTCTGGAGAAGAATCTGAGCTCGATTACAGACAACTTTTCCTTCAAGGTCCCCGGCGTGAAGGCAGTCGAGGAGCTGACGAAGAAATGCATAAGCTTCTCTACGATCGGGACCTACTGCAAGTGCAAATTCAAGTATTTCTTGAACTATGTGCTTGGGTTACAGCCTGTTCCGGAGGAGATACTCGAGCTTTCATACATGGATGCGGGAAGCGTTTTTCATGCCGTTCTCAGCGACCACCTCGGAAGGGGGGTCCCACTAGATCAAAGCCTCGAGAACCACCTAAAGAGATATTCCGGCAGCGTGAACAAATCGCTTTTCAAGAGACGCTTCGATCAGATGCTGAGAGACCTTGAGGATTATCTAGAGTTTGATAGGATAAGAAGCAGCGAATTGGGTGAGCGTGTTCTTCATACAGAATTCGCATTTGGCTTTGATGATTCAGAGGATTCTTCACTTCATCTAACCAACAAGATCTGCTTTCGGGGTTTTATTGACAGGATAGATATGCTGGAGAACGAGAACCTATTCATAATAGATTACAAGAGCGGCACAAGTTCGAGTTCGGCTGTTCCTGAACAGCTTATCATATACTCTATGGCCGTTGAACAAGCATTTTCGAATGAAGGCCGATATGTAAATGGTGGAGAATTCCGACTGATTAAGGGCAAGACCAAGAGCAAACCCTTTGGCGTGGAGTATGAGGACGGCGAGAGGGTCTGGAGATTCCGCAAAAACTTGAATTTCCTAACATATGATCCGGCTGAAAGCGGAAGGATAACAGATGCCGAATTGGTCGAGGCAATCGAAGGAGTGGTCGATAGCATTGCGTCAGGGGAGTTTTCAGCCGAGACACGGAAAAATGAAGAACCTAAAGGCTGTTTCCTCTGTGACTTCAGGGAAATCTGCGATCTTCTGAAATGGAGACAGAAGGGTGTGCCAACCGATGGATAAGAACACATTCATCTCCGCTTCTGCAGGCACTGGCAAGACTTACAGGCTGGTGGAGGAATACATAGAGATTCTTCGCTCCGACGAAAAGCTGGGTATCGAAAACATCCTGGCGATTACCTTCACTGAAAAGGCCGCTGCTGAGATGAAGGAGAGAGTTGCGAAAGCGATACGGGAGCAGATAGACGAAGCAGCCAGCGAAAGCGAGCGGGTGAGATGGAAAGAGATCAATTCAAGGGTCATGCACGCCTGGATCTCGACAATCCACTCCTTCTGCGCGAGAATCCTCAGAGAGTCCATTCTGAATACGAATTCCGATCTAGATCCTGGATTCTCGATCATTACCGGAACAAAGAAGATACTCGAACTTCAGGCCCTGGGAAGGTTCTTCTCGCACAATCTGGATTCTCTTGACGAAATGATAAACATCTTCGGCCTGGACAAAACTCACAAGATTCTTGAAGAGTGCCTCTCCAAGCAGAGACACAACATGTATCTTTACAGCCCCAATGATAACAAAGATAAGGAAGAGACCGCCGAGAAAATATCGAAAGCGACAGCCGTCTGCCACGAAGCATTCAGAAAGCTCAACAGTGAATACGAGGAACTGACTTTGAAGAAGGCCCAGCTCGACTTCGAGCAGTTGCTAGAAGAAACGAGGAAGATGCTGAACGACAATACCGAAATAGCAGAGGGTTATTCCAAGAGGTTCAAGTACATTCTCGTAGACGAGTTTCAGGATACGGACGAGCTTCAGGCAGAAATAATCAGCAAGTTGACGGCTTCGGGGAATGTGAAGGTGCTTTTCGTCGGGGACGACAAGCAGTCGATATACCGGTTCAGGGGAGCCAACGTCGAGATCTTCAATCTTACAAGAAAACAATTCGAAGAAAAGGCCAACGCTACGGACACTCTGGGAAAATCGTACAGGTCGCATCCGGAGATCGTGAAGTTCCACAACATATTCTTCAAGAAAGTGATGAGCAACCCAATGCTTGAGGCATTTGCATCGAAGTACGGCAAAGATGTGGAGGCCCTGGAGCCTCACGGTGACAAGAGAGAAAAGAGGGTAAGAATACTTGAAAGCAAAGATAAAGACCACGCAGGACCCGTAGCTGCCTACATACGTTCGCTTCTGGATGAGGATCTAGATTTCAGAGAGGGAAAAGCTATTGTAACGCGCAAGATACGGCCAGGGGACATAGCCATACTCCTCAGGAAGTTCAAGAACGTCGAGCAGTATCAGGAAGCGCTTGAATCAAACGGGATTCCTTACTATACGGTCGGCTCCAGAAAGTTTTTCCAGAGGCCCGAGATAGCCGGGCTGATTGCATTCGTGAGTTTTCTCGGCAATCCCGCAGACGACAGGGCCTTTCTGTCATTCTTCCTTTCTCCCGCATGGGGAGGCACGCTGCAGGCTGCCGCTAGACTCAAGGAGAAATACAGCCACTTCTATGACTGCATTATGAGGAGCGAAGATGAATCCTTCTCCGATCTTCGCACGATCATAACAAGGTATTCGCGCCTGGCGAGACTTTTGAAGCCGGGAGAGATCCTCGACTCCTTCGTCGGAGAGACGGACTACCTTCCGAAGATGACGCTCCTTGCAATGCCCGAGCAGTGTCTGGCCAACGTGATCAAATTCCTTCAAATATCCAAGCAGCTCGACTCTCTCGGGATAAGCTTGAGGGAGTTTTCGAGGAACATCAAATTGTATTCCGAAGAGGCAGATGAGGGTGAGGCGGCTCTGGAGAACGAAAAGAGCGACAGCGTGAAGATAATGACAGTCCACCAGGCAAAGGGGCTGGAATTTCCCGTTGTGATCGTTGCCGAGATGTCAGAGAATCCGAGGAAAGATACCCCTTCATTGCTCTTCGACACTGCCACGAAAACCTTCACTCTTTACAACACGGAACTGACGAATGAGGGGCTCGACATGTTTTACAGAGCAGATCTGAGAAAACAGGTCGAAGAAGAGAAGAGAACCCTCTATGTGGCCCTGACAAGACCCCGGGAAATTCTTGTGATGAATGTCGACAAAGAGGCCATGGAGAAGGAGCTGAATAAGAAGAAAGACGAAACTAAGGTCGGCTGGCTGTCTCAGATAGCGGCTGGTCTCTATAACGAAGAAACGGGACAGCTTGAGGAAGAGCTCGAGAACCTGGTTACATTTGTGAAGGCCCCGCCAGTTGCTGAAGGCTCGAAAAGAATGCGCGAAGATGCCAGGTGGGAAGACCCTGATGCAGATTACATGAAGCTCTTCGATCATCTCAAATTCAGGAGAGTCGTCTCCCCCACCACGCTCGACTTCGATGAAAAACCGAAGGAGATTCTCGAGATCGACAGTAGCGAAAGGACTTCGCGATCCTCAACAGCAGAAGGGCTTTACGTTCACAGGATCTTCGAACAGCTCGGCAACCCGGCTGGAAGACCAAAGGGAAAGAGACTGAATGAGATTCTTAACGATCCTGAACTTTCAAGAGGATCGGCGGCCCCCGAGAGGGCAAAGGAGATCCTCGAGCAACTGAAGGGACTTGGCAATCACGTCATAATTCGCGAAATCGAGAACTCGGAGATTTGTAGAAGCGAAGTGCGCTTCGAAAGGGCCTTCGGAAAGTTCATACTGGCGGGCGTAATCGACAAACTCTACAAGACGGCTGAAGGCTGGAAGATCGTCGACTTCAAGCTGGCCGAGAAGAGAGATGAAATGCTTCTCAGACACAGGTTCCAGATGGAGTTCTACCTGTACCTATTGAAGAACACGCTCGACCCCGTTTCAGCGACTCTTCTGTATCTAAAGGGCGGAGATACGGAGACGGTTACCCTCGAAAACACTCGCGACTTCGAAATCAGACTCGAAAGTCATGTGATCCATCAAACAGGACAAATCTGAAGAAGAATTTCTGAACGGGCTGCTGAGCGAGGCCGAATGGGAGTATGCGGCAAGGGGCGGAAGAAAGAGCCGAGGTCACAAGTTTTCCGGCTCCGACGATCCGGACTCCATTGCCTGGTTCGACGAAAACTCCGGCGCCGCATCAACCAATTTGAGTGAAATGGCATGGTCCGGAGAACGCAAAAGTGTGTCCGACGAGCGAAAACCCGTTCCCCACGAAGTCGGAATGAAAATGCCAAATGAGCTTGGACTTTACGATATGAGCGGCAACGTTTGGGAGTGGTGCTCAGACCGTCTTAACGCATATGCAGATTCCGAACAGACTAATCCTCACAACATTAGCGGGCTCGATCGGGCGATTCGTGGCGGCTGCTGGTTCAAGCCCGCCGAGCTGACAAGGATAGCGCATAGAGGAAGTCTTTCACCGATCGAAATCCGCAATGGAGAGGGCTTTCGAATCTGCAGAGCGTCATATCGCGAAGCAAAGGCCGATTCATTTTCAAAGACACACGAAAGGCAGGACGATGCGTCGCCAGATATACCAGTCGGACGGATCCCCGACTTGGTGCTCGTCGAGAGAGGCAGCTTCAAAATGGGGGACACATGGGGCGACGGGCTGATGGACGAGAAACCGGTTCACGAAGTCACATTCATACACGACTTTCAGATAGGCAAATACGAAGTCAGGTTTTCCGAATTCGATGTCTTCTGTGGAGCCACGGGAAGGATCCCTCCTTCCGACGAGAACCGTGGAAGAGGAAATTTCCCAGTAATAAATGTAACTTGGTGGGACGCTGTGGAGTACTGCAACTGGCTCAGCAAAAGTGC
>NZ_DJGL01000030.1:6847-8779 GCF_002432735.1 Mesotoga sp. UBA5847
GCTTATGACGATGATGGCAACTTGCTCGACTCGAGTGGGCACCAAACGACCGACGTATCGAAGGTTGGCGGATACAGACTGCCTACTGAGGCAGAGTGGGAGTATGCGGCAAGGGGCGGAAGAAAGAGCGAAGGCCATAAATACTCGGGGAGCGAAGACGCGGACGAGGTCGCCTGGTATTGCGACAACTCCGGAATCAAGACACATAAAGTTGGGAGTAAGGCCCCGAATGAACTGGGAATCCATGATATGTCTGGGAACGTCTGGGAGTGGTGCTCCGATTGGTACGAGGAAGACTATTACAGGTACAGCCCCAATGTGAACCCGTACAATGCGGAAGGCGACTGCGAACGGGTCATGAGGGGCGGAAGCGTAGGTCTCAGCGAGACTTTCGCCCGGGTAACACATCGGGATTATCTGGAGCCCTCTTCTGCTGGCGACGCCGTAGGCTTCCGCATCTGCAGAACGGCCCCGAATGAACTGCAGGACTATATATGAGACAGTCAGGACATCCCTAACTGTGTCTGGTATTTAAGAATATCCTCTTCTGGCCCGAAGGTCTTAGTGAAGGGGAAATACAACATGACAAAAACACTACTCAATTCTTGTTTGACAGAACGCGCTCATAGAAAGGAGGAATCATATCTGGAGTGAATTTGTTTCTTTCGGAAAACAGCAGGCCTACTACTGAAATGAATCTGCATCGCGCCGCACAAAATAGAATTTTCCCCTGAAATCACCGATTCTCAAACTACCTGCTGAAAACACGTGAGAGTGTGTTATCTTCGGGAACCAAACAACTGGAGGGATCGAATTATGACTGGTGCTGATACGCTTGTGTATAACGGCATAAGAAAACGATAAACAGATTCAGAGAGAATCCTTTCTTTTACTTCACAGAGTCGGACATCCATGCTTCTCTTCACAAAGATATCATGGAGGGAGGCAGCATAGAGCTTGTTCACAGGGAAGAAGGGATAGCTGTTTCCCTTGTTCATCTAGAATATCCTACAAATTTCAGATATGAAAAACGCAAACTTCTTGAGGGATATGGCAATGATGTGTCGATTACATCGATCGACAATGAAGCTAAATACGGTGATAGAGGCAACTTCGATCTCGTTGTTCTAAACAAAGAATTCATCTGTTCTGTATTCGAGACACTTCATGATGGCGAAAATCCACAAGATGCTAACCTCGAAACGATTCTGAAGCATGTGATAAACAAAGACGCCTCGCTTTCGATAGAAAGGAAGCATAAAGATGATTTGACGTATAAGAAAGAAGTGCAGTATGCCATTGAGGTTAAGTTCATACATCCCTTCAATGCGAGAAACATAAATATGTTCGAAGAGGTGATCACAGACAATGAGAAACTAAGATTGGCCACCGAACACTTTGATGGTTTCGTCAAAGCCGTGAACCTTGTTTTCTGTAGCTCACAGGAGAAAGTCAGATCCGATCGTGCAAAAACTGTGATTAAGAGAATAAAGGAATACATCGAAACTGGGAGTATCGTACACGAGAACATACAGTATAAGGTTCCTGAGGCCGTACTTAATGTATTCATCGATTCTCATCTGGATGAGTCGAGAAAAAACACCGACAAACCCATTTCCTGGCCAGCCAAAGGCAGCACGAATTTCGGAGATTGGAGAAATGAACTGATAAATACGATAATAAGGTAATTATCTGTTCAAGATTTCTCTCTGTGACGCTTTCTCGCCTTTTACAACGAGGGAAAACATGAACGTTGTCTTTTGGAGAGCACTGGACAAAATCGGTGAGTAGCCCAGGGGGATTTCACCCCCAACCATCCGGGGACGTAAGGCTGGCTTAGCCAGGAGGGAGAACCTTTCTAGGTCAGGACGTTAGGTTGCATGAACTAACTCAATTGGTCATCCTGAAGAGCTCTTGGTCAGGATCTGGTCT
>NZ_DJGL01000030.1:8790-14854 GCF_002432735.1 Mesotoga sp. UBA5847
AGGACGGGTCCATGATCTGGGATGAAGGACCAAGGACGGCTCTTCACTCGACGATGATTATGCCTGACGGGTTCTTCGAAAAGCGTCTGCGTATCACAGGTTCTTCAGACTACTCTTTGGTCACCGTGAAGGAGAATGAGAGATCGATCGGACTTAGCCTCGTCAACTAGAGCTTTGGTGAAGCCAGATCTGCTGAAGATAGCGTACTCCTTCTCTTTGAATTCATCCCATCGCGGCAGATTTCCCCTTTCACGCAATGCTGCAAGAATATCAGTGCCGACGGGCCTTTCACTCCACTTGACTTCTCCCAATAATATTCGTCTCTCTTCTCTGTTCATGCCCACCAGATCGATTTCAGCGTTTCTATCCCACCAGCGACCGATTTCGAAGTAATTCGTTCCGCTAATCCACATGACAACACTGCGCGCGAAATCCTCATATGTGATCGAGAAGAACTGGTTTTCGGTATCTTTCAGGATGCTCAACAGTCTTTCCTTCTGATCGGTGAGTATGAGATCTTTGTAATAGAAAACATAACGGAAGTAGAATCTGAAGAAGTTGTCTGCTATTCTGTATAGTCCCTTCTTGCTTTTAAGCGGATCTTCACCCACTGGTACTTCTTTCTCGACTATGCCAAGAAGATTTAGAATGGAGATATATTTCATGATGCTACTTTTGTCGATACCGGTTTCGTTTATTATCTCGCCCAGTTTTCTCTTTCCGAGCGAGATTGCCCTCAAAATGGCGAAGTAGTTTCTCGGTTCTCTGAGCTCCTCATTCAGAAGAAACTCGGCTTCGGCAAACAACACCTCGTTCTGGTTGTATATCTTCTCCATGACATTTCCGTAGTAGTCAAGATCGCTGTCAAACTGCTCAAGATAGAACGGTACTCCACCAAGAGTGCCCCATATCTTGAGCAGGTCATCGAAATTGTATTTCTTCTCGAAGAAGTCGCCGATTTCATTGAAGGGAAACTGGTTTAGAAGAAGCTGTCCAGTTCGCCTGCCGTATAGAGGGCTCTTATAGCTCAAGACACTGTTCTCCATTACGGAGACGCTCGAACCCGTTAGAATGAGAAAGACATTCGAGTTTGACAAGTATTCGTCCCAGCCCTTTTGAAAAGACGAGATAATGCCCGGTTCTCTTTCTATAAGGTAAGGAAACTCATCTATCACGAGTATGTATCGATCGTGCTTGGAGGCAAGGTACTTGAACAGCATCTCCCAGTTGGAGAATCCGGCTATTATGTCTTCGTCGAAGAATTCAATAACCTTCTCAGAGAGCTTCTTCAGCTGAAGATTCTCCGGGAGTTTCTCCGCAAGGTAATAGATCCCCCGCTTCTTCCTCAAGAATTCCTTAGTGAGTTCTGTCTTTCCGACTCTCCTTCTACCGTATAGAATAAGCAGTTCCGGTTTTCCCCTTTCGAATCTCTCCTCGAGATAGGCTAATTCCCTCTTTCTGCCAACAAACACAATAATCACCTACTTGTTATACTTTACAGTATTATACTATATAGTATATTTATTGATCGATCATCTTCATCTCTCTCTTTTATTGCGGATAATTGCTTCAGTATCGTTTCAGGACATTTCGGGGATTTGAAAAAGGAAAAGAGTTGATTTCTCGATAAACATAAGGGCTGGAGGCCTGTTCTAGAGCTCAATGATCGCAAAAATGGGACTCGATTTTCAAAGCCGTTGTTAGTGGTTGGTCAGGAGCAAAGAATAAGAGCTTGACCGAGTTCATCAAGAAGCATACGAGATTCACTGATCAGAACACTCGCTTTGTCAGCTGACTGGATCCTCAAATAAACAGGGTCAGACTAGATAATTCTCATCCGGGCAACATCTTTCTCAGTACTGGAAACGATAGTCTGCTCTTCTTTGCAGACAGTATCTTGCGAAATGACGCGATAAATCGTGTCTACCTTTTGATCACGAACTGGATGTTGGATTTTGACCTTTAAATAACAGTGGATATTGTATTTAGATAAAGATAGTCATTTGAAGAACATGCTTTCATTAGCCGACAGTGCGACGCCGACATCGAAAGCACTGCCGCGCCTTATGATACCTCTGCGAGAGCTTGAGTGGAGGAATGATTATAGAAGGCTGCCGCAAATAATCAGGTGCAATCGCCAGAAACATTCATCGTCGGGAACTGACTGGGCGGAGTTTAACTTTGTATAGGACGTAAAGGTGCTATATTAGTAAACGAGCGCATTGCACTATATGTTGCATGTTACCTTGGTCTTGCCGTGCTACTTCGAGTGCAGAGCCTCACTCATGGAGGTGGGGAATGAAGAGAACGGTGCTTTTTACACTCTGAGTTTTGTCTCTGTCGGTTCTTACGCTTGCAAGAAGCGGAGAATTCGTGCTGGCTCAGAAGGGCAGTTTCACGATGGGCGATACCTCGGGAGATGGATATAGTGAAGAAAAACCAACCCATGAGATCACGCTTACGTACAGCTTCCAAATAGGCAAGTATGAAGTGACTTTCGACGAGTACGATGCTTTCTGTGAGGCTACCGGAAGAAGCAAACCCGGCGACGAAGGCTGGGGAAGGGGAACCAGACCAGTAATCAATGTAAGCTGGAACGATGCTATAGATTACTGCAACTGGCTTAGCGAGAAGGAGAAGCTTCCGAAGGCGTATGACAATGACGGCAACTTACTGGATAAGGATGGAAAAGTGACGCCTGATCCGTCAAAGGTAGTCGGATACAGACTGCCGACTGAAGCTGAATGGGAGTATGCTGCAAGAGGCGGGAACAAGAGCAAGGGATACAAGTATTCCGGGAGTGACAATGTAGATTACGTAGCCTGGTATTGGGAAAACTCTGAAGGGCATACTCACGATGTTGGAACTACTCCAACCCAACGAGCCTAGTATCTATGATATGTCTGGCAATGTTTGGGAGTGGTGCAGCGACTCGTTTGGAGAATACTCCAGCTCTGCACAGACGGATCCGTATGGCAACGGCGAACCATGTTTCAGAGCGATCAGCGGGTCCTTGCTCTTAAGGCGTACAGCGGATCTTTGAGCGAGAAGACGCTTTGAGTCTGAGATGAAGCTTCGCTTCGAGAAAAACCCTATTCGAGACTACGAAGAACAAGGAGAAAAAGCAGATCCAATAGCATCACCAGGGTGGGTATTGAGTGTAGGGTCTGGGGTTTGGCGGAAAGAACCGACTGACTCATTCACAATTATCTGATGCTACTCAGAACGAGTAGCTGGCGACGCGTCTTACCTTTGAAGCATGACCTTAACTTTACTCACTTTGTCATCCTCACTTGATCTTGGTCACAATCTGGGCTGCGGGTCTTGACGAATGACGGGTTACCAATTACCAACAACGGACAACTATTTCTTCTGCTTGCAACTGACAACGTGGAACTTGGATCTGCTTCTTTCCGATGGACGGCGGACCGTTGACGGGCAACGTTGTTTTGAGCAGCGCTCAGCGAGTC
This sequence comes from Mesotoga sp. UBA5847, assembly GCF_002432735.1. Taxonomy (NCBI): domain Bacteria; kingdom Thermotogati; phylum Thermotogota; class Thermotogae; order Kosmotogales; family Kosmotogaceae; genus Mesotoga; species Mesotoga sp. UBA5847. The sequence goes on from NZ_DJGL01000030.1 coordinate 12,261, forward strand.
TTCGTTCTTAAGGCGTACAGCGGATCTTCGGTGGACGACGGATCGATGACGGTTGACCTGAGAGGCTTCGTGCGAAGCAGCATCACTTTCCCGGATGTTTCTCCGGGCATCACTTCCGCCGGCGATCTTTCGGCGCATCACTTCCCGACGTAGTCGGCCTCGCCTCCTAGTGAAGCCAGCATTGCGTTCACTCTCTTTCCACTGCTCCTATTCATGGGTCAACGATGTATAATTCCGTTATCAAGCAGTCATTTGCTGTGTCTTGCATTCTTCTGAGGTCGATTGATTCTTATTAAGCACTCACTAATACGAAGGGGGTGCTACAATGCGTAGAGCGTTTTTCGTTCTGATTATCCTGTCTGTGGCAATGATCTTTCTTACGAGTTGTCCAAGCGTAAAATACTCTCTTACAGTTCAGATAGGCGGCAGTGGAACTACAGATCCAACTGCAGGAGTTCACGAATTTACGAAGAACCAAATCGTTACTGTGAAAGCATATCCGGATAACGGTTGGGAGTTTGAATCCTGGGAAGGCGAAGTAGCGTCGCCCGACTCAACGACAACAGCAGTCACGATGGACAAAAGCAAGACAATCAAAGCAGTATTCGTTCAAGATCAAGTAGCAAGCATAATTGACAAATTGAATCCTTACAACCCGCTTTCATTCCGTTATGGCGAAGAACTCATACCTCTTGTGAACAGCAAGATTCAGAAATTCCTGGCTCTTTTGGAAAGCAGTGACCCACTGGAACGCTGGGCCGCAGCTTACGCCTTTCAACGAAATCTTCTGGATGAATCCACTCTTGACAGTCTAGAAGAATACCTTCAAGATGACAACAAGACTATCAGGGCACTTATTGCAGTAGCATTCTTACTGAATGGAGATGACTCAGGAAAGCCTGTACTGGAGAGTTTACTGACTGAAGACACACCCATGATGTACAGCGTACCACCGGTACTGCTTTCAGATTTTGCTGAAACCATACTCAATGCCTATTATCCCGCCGAGTATCCATTAGCAAGCTTCTTTCCTCAGACAACGTCCGTCTCTGGCGGACCCTGCGACTACACTGTCACGGTAACCATTGTTTTCCATGGTGAAGGCGCCTCAGAGACTCAGGTCGAGTCATGGGAGACTGACGCTGAAGCCATCTGGAATGGACCGAGCGGTTCTCGAGAATGGGGTGACGGCTGCTGCACAGTAACGTTCGACTTTGACTTCTCGGTTCTTGCTGAAAGTGCAGAACCACCTGATGACGCCCATGTTGTGGAAGTCAAGAAGGTCAAAGGAAGCCACACTTCGTGGGTAGCTACTCCACTGCCGACTCCAGGATCGACTGAAACAACCACGGGTGAATGGGACAATCTGGATACTGGACCTGTCATCGCCCATGAAGTTGGCCATATGATGGGTCTAGACGATGAATACCACACAGATGACGAAGGAAATTATGTAAACGACAACCCTCAACCCGCGGGCAGTCCGCCAAGCATAATGGCGCAGACCTGGGGTGGAGCACAACCCCTGACTGAACATCTGGATGCGATAATGGAGGCCGCTGGCATCGAGTGCGACTGCGATTACACCCTCACTGTTGAGCCCTCTCATGACATCAACATAGCTCCCGGATCGCATACCGTAACTGTCACAGTAACGCGAAAGGACGGAACGCCGGCAAAGAACTGTGATCTGGAGCTAAACATAACAGGACTCCATCCCAAGACAGATGTTAAACTGAAAACAGATGACACTGGAAAAACCGGCTACACGTACCAGTGTGTCGTGAAGGGGCATACTGGCATAGATTCCATAGACGTGACAGGAAAATGCGGCGCGATTGGCAATGCAATCAAAGAGTGGATCGCATTGTGGGACCTCTTCCCATTCGGTATCGATCCTTATGACGGCCAGAAGGATTATCCATATTCGATGCCGCTGCTAATCGTCTATGGAATCGAGCCGACTGAAGCTCTCGAAGCGGAGAATTTGGCGTTCAACGTTTCGGTATTTATGGGACCGGATACGATCTTCTCAACACAGACATCGCAAACCACGATCGATACGGGCCTTCATCTCGAGCCCGGAAGCGACTTCTTGATTGAGATTGTCCCCGTTGCCCTTCCAGATGCCGAAGGAACGCCAACAACGATTGAATTCTCAACTGCTCCGATTGATTAATCAAGAGGCGCGTGTTTGAGAAATTATTTAACCTGTCAGCAACAGCTAGACCGGTTGACTTTAACGAATTCTCATGATAGAATTAATAATGAAGACGCTTTCGGAGCGTCTTTTTTCTTGACTTTATCACTTTAACTCATAAAACAGAGAAGATAGCGACTCAAACCCGCATGGTTTCGTAGGCGCTATTTTTTTGTCTATATTTTTTAGTGGTAACTAATGATAAGTTGGATTTAAGTAATGATTATACAATTACTTGCTTTTGGAAGGTATTCTATGGTATTAGGTAGTCATGTTTATAAAACCTACGAAGTCTAAGAACTTTACGTATGCTCAGTTAGTTGAATCTTACCGTGACGAAGAAGGAAAGAGTCGTCACAGGGTTATCTTTAACCTTGGAAGAGTAGAGGACAAT
>NZ_DJGL01000046.1:0-21298 GCF_002432735.1 Mesotoga sp. UBA5847
TCCCCTGGGGGGTGAATACGCACGTGTGCATGACCGGACCCAGAAACCGTTTTCCGACTCAAACAAGAAGCATAAGTAGTTCATCGTAGCTCTTTGCTACGTTTATCGGGCCACGATTCCTCCGAGCATGAGGGCCGAACCATATGAAGTCAATTCCCGCATTTTCTGCGCCTCTGTAGTCCGACTCAAGACTGTCTCCAATGTATACGACTTCATCCTTCTGAACACGTGCCCTACGCATTGCCACGAAGAAGATTTCGGGGTTGGGTTTGGCAGCGCCGGCCTCTTCTGAGGAAAGAGAGAATTCGAAGAATTCAGGGAGGCCTGCAGAAAGGAATCTGTTGTGTTGCACGCGGTATACTCCGTTCGTTATTACCGCCATTCTCTTTCCGCGGCGCCTCATCGTTGTGAGAAAATCTTTTGCGCCCGGGAGAAAGTATGCCTTCTTTGAAAGTCTGGTCAGGTATTCGTCATTCAGTTCTTCAGGACTAAAGCTCACTCCGATAGAGCTGCAATAATCCACAAACCTTCCAAGAACGACTTCATCCTTAGTCTTTTCTCCAAGCGCAAGATAACTCCACCACTTCGAGTTTGTTTCTCTGTATAATGAGAGTTGTTCTTCAGACAACGCGATCCCTCTAGAGTCGAACAACTCCAAAAGCGCTTCTATTTCACTTCTCTCGAAATCGAGAATTGTGTGATCTAGATCAAAGAAGTACATTCTATAGATGCCGTCCAGTTTAATCCATCCTTATAATTATTTTGAGAGATCTTCTGGCTGCTTCAAAAGCCTCAAGCGACTCGTCAATGGAAAACGTCTTTGCTATAAGGGTTGTTGGGTCAACAAGTCCGCTTTCAAGAAACGAGATCGCTTTGTCAAATGGCCCGCACCTCGATCCAATAAGGTGAATCTCTCTCACAGCTACACTTGTAATGTCTACTTCTGGAGTTCCTTCATAGGTGCTTTTAAGCACGATCTTTCCCTGGGGCCTCACTACTTTCAACGCAGAAGCCAGCCCGTAGGGATTCCCCGTTGCTTCGACCACCACATCAAAGTCTCTATCGTAGGAGTCCGCTTCGTTTACGCTTACAAAGGAGGCTCTGTTATTGTCTCCGAGAAGCTTCATTCGCTCTGAGTGTTTGCCAACAAGTACATGGTCAACTCCGCTCGCGGAAAGCACCATCGATATAAGCATACCAAGCTTCCCATCTCCAATAAGACAGACTCTGTCAGTTGAAGAGAAATCAACACTTTCGAGCACATGGGCGGCTGCAGCCAATGGTTCTACAAAGACCGCCTTTCTATCGGAAACTTTCTCGGGTATTGTGTGAAGGTTCTCGTCCGGCAGAACGGCGTACTCGGCCATTGTACCCGCGTAGTCTGCAATGCCGATTGTCCTTGTGTTTCTACAGTGCTTGAAAAGTCCCATATCACACAGATCACATTTCTTGCAGGGTATGCTTATTTCGGATGCCACTCTCTTTCCAACTAGGAAACTTGTGTCGCTTTCGACCACTGTTCCGAGGAACTCGTGGCCGAGAATTCCTCGGAAGTTCATGTAGCCTTTTGTTATTTCGATATCCGTATTGCAGATACCTGCGAGATTTACCCTGACAAGAGATGTTCCCGGTTGCCTTTCCGGAATAGGTACTTCTCTCAGTCTCAGAGTCTCATCAAAGATAAGCGCCTTCATTATTTGTAGACCTTCTCGAGAGCATCCTCGATGTCCTCCAAAAGATCGGAGTGATGCTCCAAACCGGCTGATATTCTAACTGTCTTGCTTGAGAACCCAAATCTATGAAGTTCCTCCTCTGGATAGTCTCTGTGGGTCATCATGGCAGGTACTTCTACTAGAGTCTCCGCATCTCCGAGTGAAACGGCCAGTTTTATGAGCTTCAGGCCCTGGACGAATTTCTCTGCGTTTTCCTTTGGTCCGCACAACTCGAAGCTGATAATTCCGCCGAAGCCTTCCATCTGTCTGGCAGCCAATTTGTGGCCTGGATGATCCTCGAACCCCGGATAAGAAGTCTTCTCGATTTCCTTCCTTTTTCTTAGGAATTCCGCTATTGCAGTCGCGTTTCTTTCATGCCTTTCCATCCTTAACCCGAGTGTCTTCATGCCCCTTAGTAGCAGCCAGGCGCTGAAAGGGCTGATGACTCCTCCAAGTTCACACATATATCCGAATTTCAGCTTCTGAATATAATCAAAGTCCTTAGAGGTCGCAACTCCCCCAACAACGTCTCCGTGGCCCGATATGTACTTGGTAGCACTATGGAGCACAACGTCCGCGCCGAAATCCAGAGGTTTCTGGAATACGGGGGTTGCGAACGTGTTGTCGACAACCACCTTTATGCCCTTCAAGTGGGCAATGGCACAAAGGCCCTCAATATCGATTATCTCTAGAGCCGGATTTGTCGGTGTTTCGAGGAACATCACCCTTGTGTTCGGAGTGATAGATCTTTCCACATTGTTGAGATCTGTCATATCGATGAAGTCCGTATTGATCCCATACTTCGCTATAAGGTGGTTCAGAAACCCGAACGTTGAGCCGTAGAGATTTCTGTGTGCAAGGACAGAATCCCCAGCTCCCGAGAAGGACAGAATCACCGAACTGATCGCTGCCATTCCTGAAGAGAAGGCTACACCGTCCACTCCGTTCTCGAGAGTGGCAAGTCTCTGTTCGAAAAGATTTATGGTTGGATTACCGCCTCTTGTATAAACGTATGCCCGCCTCTTAAAGGAAAAGGTATCTTCGGCTTGCTGCAAATCAGTGAATGTAAATGTTGAAGTCATGTATATCGGAGAGTTGAGTGCCTGGTTCTGGTCCTCTTGCTCCGCAGCGTGTATTGCTAGAGTGTCAAAATGGTATTCTCTCGATTCTTCCATATCTACCACCTCACTTCTTATTGAATTATAGCGCAGCAAGTGAGAAGTGCGACTAACAATGGCTCCCGAAACCAGAACTTGGCAGTGTTGTGAAAAAATCTTCGCTGGAAAGTACAATCATTCGATAGCCTGCAACCGTCTTTTTAAGTGGAAGTTGACGGATGATTCTGCACTAATTGCTCTGTTTCTTTTCTTGCCGCTTCTATCTCCTCCTGTATTCTCAGAACTGTCGCAGGTTCTTCGTAGAAGGAATAGGTGTCTTCTGAAGTCCTCACAAGTAAGAAGTAGTCCCTTATTTTTGGTTTGCCTATCATCTTTATCTTTCTGGCAGGGAGGAACATGTCTCTGAGAGAGGGAAGGTAAAGCTCGCCCGAAGACATGCTCAGATGGACTGAAACCTCTTCGATCTTCTCTATCGGAATAACCATGGTGACCCTTCCGCTTCCGGGGATATCGACCGTGAAGCGAAAGGCTTTGTCATGAATAACGGCGTAACTCTGACTCATGTTTACTTTCTCGATTTGGGCTACTCTGCCGAATGTATAGAACATGGAGCTTACGCGCATTCTGTTTTCGGCTCCAGAGAGCCCCAAATCCCGGATCAGTCTTTCTTTTGGTCGTTCGTCTCCCATGCCAAGTAGTGCAGTAATTATGCAGATTATGTCTCCAAAAAGGAAGCCTGCCTTGAAATTGCCAAGAAGTATGGCGATCACCTCAGCGACTATCGGGATCAAAGGAGCAAGTGCTAGTATGCGGTAATCAAATCTCTTCCTCAGCACGGTGAAGACAATATATGCCGGCGTGCATGCCAGAAAGTACCAGAGCGGAGAAAGAACAAACCTCGTGGCCGAACCTGCTAGCAGTAAGAGAATCCCAGTCATTAAGATCACTTCCCAACACAGAAATCGCTGAAAATCCTATTCAGCAAATCTTCTGTAACGTTTGTTCCCAACAATTCGTCGAGACTTCTTGCGGCCTGCTCAATCATAGTGCTCACAACGTCGACAGTTATCAAACTATCTATTGCTTCTATCGATTTGTCAATGCAGTCTACCGAATCTGAAAGCTTCTGTTTCTGCCTTGCGCTAATAATTACGGAATCTTCAATCGAGGTGATGTCATCTGTTTTCTTCAGCATGAGCTTCTCGAGATCTCTAATTCCTTCACCGGTTCTCGCGCTGATAATTACATCGTAAGAGCCGCTCTCGATCTTTCGAATATCGGATTTGTTTGCTGCAACAATAAGTCGCTTCCTTCCATTTCGAAGATCTTCCTCTAGATCCCGGTTTTCCTGGTCATGAGGATCTCTCAGTAGAATTACTAAATCGGCTTCCTCGATTGCCTTCAAGCTCCTTTTGATTCCCAACTCTTCCACAGCATCTGTTGCTTCCCGTATTCCTGCGGTATCCACTACGTTAAACAGAACACCTTCTATGTTGAGATCTTCTTCAATAGTATCCCTCGTTGTACCGGGAAGATCTGAGACTATCGCTCTATCGCGTTTCAGCAAAGCGTTGAGAAGAGTAGACTTTCCGACATTTGTCTCTCCTACGATTGCGGTTTTGATTCCCCGGGAGAGTATTATCCCGTTCTCGGAACTGTTCACGAAATGGGCAATCTCATTCCTCAAATCCAGGAGTTCACCGCGCAGAGAGGAGTAATCAGTCTCAACTTCATCAGGATAGTTCAGTTCAACTTCAACGGCGGCGAGAAGACGAATCATCTTTTCCCTGAAAGAGACTACTTCTTCACTGAGACCTCCTGTAAAGCTTTTCACGGCTGCTTCCAGAGCTCTCTCTGTTTTGGAAGTGATAAGGGCGTTTATCGCCTCGGCTTTGATAAGATCGAATTTCCCGTTCAGAACCGCCCTCTTTGTGAACTCCCCCGGGAGAGCCATTCTCGAGCCAGCACGAAACAGAGCTTCCAAAGCGTTCTCCACAATAATCGGGTTTCCATGAAACGAGATCTCAAGCATATCTTCGCCTGTGTAGGAAGCCGGGCCTTCAAAGAAAACAACGACGACCTCATCGATGAAGCGATCGCCTTCGACAAATTCCGCTACATATGCCCTTCGTGGTTGAAGACTTCTCGGGCCTGAGATCAAGTATCGGATTCTCTCTTGTACCCGTGGACCGGAGCATCTTACAACAGACGTTGCAGATACTCCTCTGGGAGTTGAAAGTGCGCAAATGATATCCTCAAACAATGTTCTCAGCTCCATGGAAGAGTGTCTTCAGCGTCTTCATCAGATGTCTTTCGGGCACTCCATAGAGAATGGATTTCCCTTCCCTTTCGTTTACAATTAACCTGCGGCTCCTAACTCCCAGAGAGTCGCGGATATGGTTTTCGCCGTGAGTCATAACTAAGCTTTCCGAGTGAGAATCGTACTCAACGATCTTTATTCCCATAGTGAATGCCCCAAGTCTTATCCGCGAAGCTTCAAGAAGGGAGACAACTTGAGAAGGAAGTCGGCCAAATCTATCTATCAGTTCCGCTTCTATTTCGTCGATTTCGCTCTCTTCTTTACATGCTGCGATTCTTCTGTAGATCTTCAACCTCTCTATAGAATCGGAGACATACTCCTCAGGGATCACCATATCGAACGGAATATTCTTCAGTTCCGTATCTACAGTCCTTTCCTCGACACCGATTTCGAACTCCCCTCTTAGCTCTTTCATAGCCTTATCTACCATTTCACGATAGAGGTACAGTCCGACCGAGTTGATGTTTCCATGTTGCTCTGCGCCAAGCAGCGTTCCAAACCCTCTTATCTCGAGATCCCGCATTGCGATCTTCATTCCGCTTCCGGCTCCCGAGAACTCTTTCAAAGCCCTCAGCCTCTCTCTCGAAGGATCGGACAGTCTCTTTGGATCGTAAAGAAAGTATGAAAAGGCTCTCCGATTGCTCCTGCCGACTCTACCTCTCAACTGGTAAAGTTGGGCCAATCCATATCTCTGGGAATCATTCACAATCAATGTATTGGCATTAGGGACATCAACACCGCTTTCGATTATTGTTGTGCATAGAAGCATGTCTAGTTCACCAACGTAGAATTCCCTTATCGTACGCTCAAAGGCCGTCTTGTTCATTTGACCGTGAGCAACGTCGATCTTGACTTCCGGCAGAAGATCTCTCAGCTTCACGAGAATCTCCGGCAGTTCGGCGACTCTATTGTGAACAAAGATCGTTTGACCGCCTCTGTTGGTCTCCCTCAGTACTGCCGTTCTGATAAGCCTTTCATTTATCGCTCCTACATATATCTCAGGCGAAGTTCTTCCTGCGGGCGGAGTAGATATTACCGAGAGGTCTCTGAGACCCGAAAGAGACATGTAAAGAGTTCTCGGTATTGGCGTGGCGCTCATCGACAAAACATGTATCTGCAACCGAAGCTTCTTGAAGTGCTCTTTCTGGAGGACGCCGAAGAGCTGTTCTTCGTCGACTACTACCAGGCCAAGATCGGCGAATACGATTTCCTTTGAGAGCAAAGAATGAGTGCCTACAACGACATCGACCTGTCCATTCTTAAGCCTTTTCAAGAGCTTGCTTCTCTGGGCGTCGGTCCTGTATCTATCTAGAATCTCTACCCTAATTCCAAAAGGGCTAAGCCTGCTTTCGAAGTTATCGAAGTGCTGTCTGGCCAGAACCGTCGTAGGGACCATCACAGCGACCTGTTTCCCGGAGACAACTGCTCTGAAGGTTGCACGCAGAGCCACTTCGGTTTTTCCGTATCCAGCATCGCCACTTATTAGACGATCCATCGGCTTGTTGGTACTCAGGTCGTCAAGTACTTCTTCGACTGCCTTCTGCTGATCTTCTGTCTCGAGATACGGGAAGCTTTCTTTGAAGCTCTTCTCCATCTCGCTTTCGCCTATCAAAGGAATTCCTGACGAGGCCTCTCTTGAGCCGTAAAGGTTTGACAGTTCTTCAATCAAAGCCTTCACTTCTCTCTTCACTTTCGATTTCTGTCTGTTCCAGGCAGTACCTCTCAAGGAGTTCAACTGAATTCCTTCGGTGTTTCCTATGTATTTGTGAACACGATCGACCCTGTCGACCGGAACGTAGATCTTATTTGCATCTCTGTATTCCAGGAGAAGATACTCTCTGGTTCCTAGAATGTTCTCCACTGTTCTTACTCCAAGATAACGACCAATGCCGTACTCCTTGTGGACAACAAAATCTCCCTCTTCCAGCTCCGTCCAGTCAACCACCGGTATTCTCGGCAAAAACTCTTCTTCTCTCCTTGGTCTCTTGATTATCTCAAGCTCCTCGCCGAGCTCCGAGTCGTAATCAAGAGAGGAGACTTCTCCGTCAGATACGATGGAATAATCCTTCAACTTCAGTAGCACTTCTGAGGACACTCCACCGAATCTGATGTAGAGGAACTTTCTAACAGCTTTGTCCGAAAGGAGTTCAAGAGTCTCGCGTTCTCTTCGCCCAAATTCAGCTAACGCATCGTCTGGATTGACAAAGACTACGTTGTAGTTTTCAAGAAAGTCAAGAAGAATCGATTGCCGCTCGTAGAAGATTCCTGCAATGGTATCCATCGTGTCCAGGCGGTCCCGAAGAAACTCATCCGAGCCACCAATTGCCTTTTCTGCGCTGGAAATTCTTTTCAGAGCGAGTTCCCTGTGCGGTGAGGCGGTGATGCCCTCAGCAGCAGGAGTTACATAAGCTTCATTCAGCCTTTGAAGACTCTTCTGAGTTGCCGGATCGAAACTTCTGATCGATTCTATCTCTCTGTCGAAAGTGTCTATTCTAATCGGTCTTTCAGTCCCAGGAATGAAGATGTCGACAATTCCTCCTCTAACGGCAAATTCCCCGGGAATTGTGACGGAAAACGCCCTGGAATATCCCAGACTCTGCAGGTGGTCCTCGTGGAGAGTGAGCGGACCTCCAACTTCAACCTTCAGCGAAAGGCCTTCGAAGACTTCGATTGGCACTGTCTTTCTCAGAAGACCATGGAAGGACGTATACACGGTTCTGAGCTCTCCGAGAAGCAGCTTTCTGAGCAACGCGAGTCGTTCAGACCTTATCCTGGGAGAAGTCCCGACGTCTTCAAATGGGAAGACATCATGAGAGAAGAAGAATCCATCACCCTCATGCTTGGAATGTATGTCGATGAAGGATTCCAGCATTCTCTCGCTGGGAAAAATGATTACAGTTGCAGAATACTTTTCGATTTTCTTCTCGACCCAGGAAATCGGGTCGTTTACTCTATATAATACTCGTTCCAAAACAACCTCCAAAGCCTTTTCAAAACAGTGCTTGCAGCTCTTAGCTGGATTGTCTCTCTGGCTCCCTTGAATCTGTCGGTGTAGGTCTCTATTGAATCTGCAATCCTCACTGCAGAGCAGACAAGGCCCACGGGTTTAAGATCTGACCCTCCCGAAGGACCTGCTATTCCAGTGACGGAAAGGCCCACATCAGTTCCGAAGAGACGACTTGTCCCCGCGGCCATTTCGAAGGCCACCTCTTCAGAGACGGCACCGTGTTGACTCAAAGAGTTCTCACTGACTTTCAGGAGTGACATCTTCGATTCGTTCGAATAAGATACGATGCCTCCAGAAAAGACATCTGAGACTCCGGGAACCGAAGTGAGAAGTGCAGAAAGGCGTCCTCCTGAACAGGATTCCGCTACGGAAATTGTCAGGTTCTTTTCCCGAAGCCCTTTGACAACCACTTCAACCAGTTCCTCGCCGCTTGTTGTGTAGATGTACCCTTTCCACCGCTCGGAGAAGAGGCGGCAAACCTCTTCGAGAACAGACTCGTCACTCGCGGACAGGATCACTGTTGGACCAGAGAAATAACGTACTCTTGTTACGAACTTTACTCCAGAGAACCTGGAAAGCATCTCCTCAGTGAAGTCTTCTACTTCTGGTTCAGTAAGATCCAGGAATCCGATCGTTCTAGAAAACATCTTGGGCGGCAGAGTAATGTGTTTGAGGGCTTCCATGAAGACCGCTTCCATTTCCATCGGAGGTCCGGGAAGAATAACGATCTCCTTGTTCTCTGTTCTCACAAATGATCCCCTGGCGCTACCAGAGATGTTCGGAAGCTGAACCGAGTCCTGCATAACGAGAGCTTGCCTCTTCAGTCCCGCAGGGGCTTCTCTGGAAAACCGCTTAAGGAAGCTTTCTTCTAATGCAGAATAATACTCGCTATCGAAGCTCAGCTCCCTGCCGAGATAGTCGGCAACAGTCTGAAGAGTAATGTCATCGAATGTGGTTCCAAGTCCTCCTGTTATTAGGAGGAGATCAGCTCTACTAAGAGCCGTTTTTATCTCGTGGCTTATGTATTCCCTGCTGTCCGGAACTACAACGATTGACTGGACTTCAAATCCCAGTGCCGTAAGACTCTCTGCGAGATAACCTCCATTACTGTCTTTGACCACGCCTCTGGTGATTTCGTCCCCGGTAAGAAGGATTGCAGCCTTCAAGCGACCACCTCCTGGTCAATTGTATCACCAAAAGCGTAGTGTTATAATTGAGTGCCGGGGGAGCCCAGAAGGCTGAGAGTGCTGAAAGCAGACCCCAAGAACCTGATCCGGTTAGCACCGGCGTAGGGAAGGCCATGGCTAGCGCCTCCGGTAATTTCCTGCAGGAGGTGTTTTTTATGAGAAGAGCATTTCTGGTCTTATCATTGATCCTCTTCATTCCATTTTCGACAGTGTTGCCGCTCAAGGTATATTCATACGATTCCCTTCAACCGCTCGCGCAAGAGACTTTTTCGAAGTTTACAGAAAAAACGGGAATTGCAGTTGAGTTTCGCGCTGTTGGAGATTCGGGTTCTCTGCTGAGCTTGATTATTTCCGAGCGCGAGAATTTCGATGGAGATGTCGTGATTGGAATCGATAACCTTCTTTCGAGACGTGCTTTCGAAGAAGGTATCTTTCTTTCTTACAGACCCCTAGGCTATGAGAAGATCTTTGATAATGATCTTCTACTCGATAGTCAGTGGAGACTAACCCCATATGATTTCGGAGGGATCGCGCTAATATGTGATACCAGCCAGATAAAAGATTCCATCGAAACGCTTTGGGATCTAACCGGGCCGGAGTATCGAAGGAGCGTGATTATTCAAGATCCCAGAACCTCGAGTACCGGTCTATCTTTCCTCGCTTGGACTTATCTGCTTTTTGGCGAGCGATTTGAGGAATTCTGGCAGGCTTTCAAGCCCTCGATACTCACAGTTTCTCTCGGGTGGGACGACTCTTTCCAGAAATTCGAGTCCGGAGAGGCTCCAATAATGGTTTCTTATGCCACGGATGGAGCATATTCAATGCATTATTACGGTGAATCGGTCTATATGACAATAATTCCAGAGGGCAGGGGTTACGTCCAGATTGAGGGAGCGGGAATCATAAGATGGACGAAAAATCTGCACGATGCTGAAATGTTCATGGACTTTCTTCTGAGTGAGGACTTTCAGCGTCATATTCCCCTTAACCAGTGGATGTTCCCTGTAATAGACGTAGAGATGCCCCCGGCCTTCGATTATGCCGTCAAACCGGAGAAGATTCTGAAACTATCTGCCGAGGTGGATCTTTCCGAACTCATCTCCAAGTGGGAAGCGGTAATATACGAAAGGTAAATTTCTGACAATATCTGCAGTTGGGATCGCGGCCGTTGTTTTGCTGCCGTTATTCTTTGCCTTCGGTAATCTAGAGTTAGATACGATTTTTTCAGTGATTTCGTCGCCCTCGTTCAGGTCGATTGCCGGGTTCACGGTCAAGCAGGCGCTTCTAAGTACATTTCTGGCAATGATCGTCGGTTTCCCGGCGGCAGTTCACTATGCCAGAAGCAACGGTCGTCTTTCACGTCTATTGGGAATAACAACCTATATACCGTTCTTCTTTCCCAGCATATCGATGGCAATAGGCTTCCTGGCAGTTTACGGCAGAAATGGACTCTTCAACAACCTGATGTCTTTTGCCGGTCTGGAGAGGGTACAGATTCTTTATTCTCTTGGAGCAGTCTTACTTGGACACGTCTTCTATAACGCACCAATAGTTATACTAGTTCTTGGGAATGCGCTCAGAAATTTGCCTTCAGATGTGCTGGAAAGTTCTAAGATAGACGGATCGGGGAGGATACGAAGACTTCTGCGAGTAGAACTACCTCTTGTTACACCGGCAATTATCAATTCCGCGCTTCTGATCTTCACTTACTGTTTCACCTCTTTTGCCGTTGTTCTTGTATTGGGCGGGGCGCAATTCGCTACCCTGGAAGTTTCAATCTATATGAATTTCAGGCTTTTGGCTGCACCGCAGAATGCAGTCGTTCTTGCCGCAGTTCAGTTCGCATTTATTATGGTTTTCGGATTACTCATTTCGCTGAGCGAGAAGAGTTCGCCCTTTGAACATGGTGAGCAGTATCTGGAAAAGAACAGATTCACGGGCATCTACTCATGGATATTTGTTCTCTTCGAGTGGATACCGATTCTAGGCGCTCTCTTCAGTTCATTCTACGACTGGACCAGAAAGGAATTCATCTTCGAGAGGATAACGAAGCTGTTTACAGAAAAGATCGTGCTTCTCGGCACGGGATTGGTCAACACATTGGTCAATTCAATAACGCTTTCATTTCTTGCAGCCGTTGTGACGGTAACAATCGCCTTTTTTCTTTCGTGGCAAGCAAGGCACACCACTCGAGGATCGAGATATCTGAGAATAGTGTCTTTGATAGCTCTGTCCGTAACACCTTCGATTCTAGCTGTTTCGTATCTCACAGCATTTGGGAGTTTCCCTGTTCCACTGCTGCTGGTGCTGCTTTACATTGTGATTTCGTTGCCCGTTGCTTTGAACTACATAAGTGGCCAGGTGATCGGTGCTGAGCTTGCCTTCCTTGAGGCGGCGCAACTCGACGGTGCTTCGAAACTTGCACGCGTATGGTATATGATAATCCCTTTCTTTAGAAGCACGATTATTTACGCTGCAACGGTGGTCTTCGCCATTTCTATGGGCGAATTTGGCGGATCGCTAATACTCGGTAGCAAAGACTTCCCTACCTTTGCCGTTGCCATCTACAGACTGAACGGAAGCCGCTATCTACTGGAGGCAAGGTTCTTAAGTTCGGCCTTGGGAATTATAATTATCTCCGTTGTCGCTATCTCCCGGTGGTTTGCACAAAGACCTGAGAGAAGTAGTCGCAGCACTCCCTGATTCCACAAATGTCGCACTTTGGGCCTACAGGTCTGCAGATCTCCCTGCCGAACTCAACCATTGACCCGTTCACCGGCCCCCATATCTTGGGCGGCAAGATCTTCATCAGAGCAAATTCGGTGTCGTCGGGCCTCTTCGTCTTCACCCATCCCAGTCTATTTGCGATTCTGTGAACATGGGTGTCAACTGCCAGGGCCTCCCTTCCAAATGAAACGTTTAGAACGATGTTAGCCGTCTTTCTGCCAACTCCGGGAATTGTAACAAGCTCTTCAAGGGTATCGGGGACAACCCCTCCAAAGTTTTCTACGACTATTCTTGCGCAGTTGATTATTCTGGAAGCCTTCTGCCTGTACATCCCGGATGCTTTTATCAGCTCGTACAGGTCTTCCGGGAGAGCTTTCATAAGCGATTCAGGATCGGGATAAACCGAGAAAAGCCTGCGTGAGGCTTCCTCGGTATTCTCATCTCTTGTGCGCTGACTCAATATTGTGCTCACCAAAACCTTGAAAGGTTCTTCATAGTCGCGACCTCTAGGAAAGTTTTCTACTATCCATTCCGACACTGCCGTAGGTGAGCAGTCAGACCTAGACATCGCCTCCCTCCAGGAAGGCTTTGTATGCTCTATATGTTTCGTATAGGTCCACCTTTGAGAGAATCTCAAATGGTGAATGCATTCCGAAAACCGGCGTTCCTGCATCGACTACGGTGACGCCCCTTTCGGCGAAGAATTTCGCAACTGTCCCTCCGCCGCCCCTATCGACTTCTCCTAAGATCGTACTCTGCCAGTGCACTCCCTTCTCGTTCAGAAGGTTTCGCACATAGCCCATGAACTCCGCACTGGCTTCGCTGGTTCCTGACTTTCCTCTGGAGCCCGTGTATTTCAATATTGCAATTCCATATCCGAATCTTGCTGCATTTGTTTGATCGTGAGCATCCTTGAAGGTCGGGTCAAATCCGGCGGCAACATCTCCCGATATCATTCTGGATTTCTCGAGAAGGAAGTCGATCTCGTAAAGCCCCTTCTCTCCAGAAAGATTGAGAAGCTTCTCGATAAAGGCGACCCAAAACCGCCCCTTTGCTCCTGTAACGCCTTCACTTCCTATCTCCTCCCTGTCGAAGAGAAGGACCATTGCAGTCCTCTTTGGGTTCTCTATTGAAGACATATCCTTGAGTGCTGTTATAGCAGTGTATGAACAGACCCTATCATCATGCGCGTAAGCACCGATCATAGATCGATCAAGTCCAACTTCCCTCGGTTCGATAGCCGGCACAAGCTGGATGTCCGCAGAAAAGAAGTCTTCTTCAACAAGTCCGTACTTTTCATACAACAGATTAAGGAACATCAGCTTCACTGGATTCTCAAAGTCTTTGACGTCCGTTATAGGAATAGATCCGGACATGGCATTGAGATCCTTTCCTTGAAAGACCTTTCTGAAATCGCCTTCCCTGTTGTCCAAATGAGGGAGAAGATCGGAAATCACGAATACAGGATCATCGCTGCTCATTCCAATAGAGACATCAACAGATTCTCCATTGCTCTTGACTACCGTACCTACGAAGGCCAAAGGTATGTTTAGCCACTGATACTTCTTGACTCCTCCGTAGTAATGTGTCTTGAGCATTGCAAGCTCCGAATCTTCTACAAGAGGACTCGGCTTGAGATCCAATCTGGGGGCATCGAGGTGAGCTGCAATCATGTCGATACCGTCCTTGAGGTCTTCACCGATGACTGCTGCAATTAGCGCCTTGCCGCCTTTGGTGATGAATATGCGGTCACCCTTTTTAACGCCGCTTTCCTCGAATGAAGAGAGGGGTTTGAAACCATTTTTCTGGAGAAGGTCCACAAGATGTCTGACAGCCAGACGTTCTGTTACAGATTTGCCAATGAAGTTCATATAATCTTTTGAATAGGCAAAGACCGCATCTCTGTCGAGCGTAAACCAGGCGTTCTTCTTCTTCAAAGTAAGCTTTTCACCGAGCTTCTTGACTTCTTCCTTTTTCAATACTTCACCTCCATGAAAGTCTGTTTCGTTCCAACGTCTTTAATTTTATCGGATTTGCTTGTTTTTTTCGACCTGCATTGATTTGCTTCTCTTACACAGGTCGAGCTCCTGCGTTTTGCTATTTTCATTTTATGATTCGCATGTAAAAAGAATTTGCAGTCTATAATGGATTGATATGATTAATCTCGATTAATTAGTATAATTAACTTGCGAAGTTGAACCCTGTTCGCTTCTCCATCGTCATATAGAACAGATTAGGGTGGTATGGTTGGACGAAAAGAAGCTACTAGACGGACTGAAGAAGAAGAAAGTTTGGGCATACGAAGTCTTGTATGATGACTACGCCCCGAGATTGGGTAGTGTTATCAAATCGTATCTTGGATATGATGATGTAGAAGATGTTATCCAGGAAGTCTTTATAAAAGTCTTCAAGAACGTCAAGAAGTTCCGTGGAGACGCCAAACTATCGACTTGGTTATACAGGATTGCGGTGAATGTTTGCAAAGACACATTGGCCAAGAGAAAACGGAACAACGAGTTCTTGACTGATTTCGTAGAGAGCGAAGACAAAGTAACATTTGAGCCGCCGGCAACTACGAACGTTTTTGGGGAAGTTATGGACGAGATTTCTTTTGAAGAACTCATGTTAGTGGTTGGCAAGCTTTCCGAAGATGATCGTTTGCTGATTAAGTTGAGAGACATAGATGACCTGTCGTACGAGGAGATCGCCGATATACTTGAAAAGCCGGTCGGAACGGTGAAAAGCAGGTTACACTATGCAAGAAAGCGACTCAAGGAGATGCTCGAGGAGGTAGGTTACATTGGATGAACTGAGATTTGTCCGCATTTTGGATCGCGAGATCCCTTTAGAGGAAATGAGGGTAGATGAGAAGAAGGAAATTAGGAGTTATGTGAAGGTGATTGGAGCTCTTAAGGAAAGCTGCTCTTACAGACCTTCTGATGAGCTTAAGAAGAGGACTGTTGGCAAGATCAAGAAGCTAAAGAGCAGACCCTACAAGATGCTCGGAACTGTGGCCGCATGTCTAGTTCTTGGTCTGTTTTCAGTATCATTCTTCACTGGCAATACGATTCTAATCAAGAAAAAGGGCGATCTCTATCAACTTGCAAACGTTCTTGGTTACAGTTCGACTCTGAACGAGAGACTCAGGGTTAATTTGACTGTTTTCTCGCATGCTGATTCACAGATGAATGATATTGTGGTCATGGAGAAAGAGATGGAACGTTCTCTGGGCTTCCTGAATGAATCGTCTGTGAACAATGACTTTGAGATCTCCGGAATCAACACAACTTATTGATCTATACGCGCTCTAAGACACAAAAGGAGTGAAATCGCCGTGAAAAAGCTGTCCGTACTCGTTGTCCTATTGCTTACTGTCGGGCTGGCGGTTGGAAAGGATGCTGTTGAAGAGTTAACGACGCTTGTTAATGCACTCAAGAACTCTTCGTATGAAGTAGACAGATACGTACAAGAGAGCGGAATAGTTACTACTGCGAAGAACGAGCGAGTAATAAAATCTGGTCCGTACAAGCTGGTCACTTCTTACTCGACAACGAAGGGTGAGTTTGGTTGGGTTAGGAATAGCTCGGGCCATTATGCCATTTTCCGAACGCGAAGCGTTGCCTTTGAGCCGATAACAAAGATAAAGGATTTCGAAGACAATTTCGTGGATCTAGTGAATAGCAAATCTTATACGATCAATCTCTTTCTTGATTTGCCAAGCGGCAGAAAGATTACGATTTCCTCGGGTGATCTCTCATTTGATGTTACTTATGACGATAACTATAGACTTCTTAAGCTCGTCAAGTCTTATCCATTTCATTCAATTAGTGCAAGTTATAGAAACTACTCAGAGATGTCTCATGAAGCTCTGACCAAGCTTTCAAATGCTACCGACGGCATGATTATTGTTCGTCCGCCGGTCTATTTTTCTGAAGCTATGCTCGAAAGGCATTTCGCATGGTCTTCAATGGATTTCGCAACTGATGGTAAGACCTATCTGTACACACTTCTCATGTACTCTCCGGAATTCGGACGAATGGTCCTGTACTTCTCTTTCAATTCTGAGCCGGATTACCTTCAGAAGTTCTCTGCTCAGATGGCGGAAGCAAACGGATTCAGCTATGCAATTGAGAAACTCTCGGCCTCTTCAGCGGTTAGTCTTCTTGGGATGGTGGATACTAAAACCCTGAAGGCTCTTCTTGAAGACCTCTATTGATTGAAGCTGCCTTCTTCTAGAAGCAAGTCTTATTGAGGTTTTCATAAATCTTTTTCTAAATTGAATGAATTTTGTTGTATAATCAATCAAACCTTTTTTGGAGGCTATAGAATTATGGAGATCAAGGAGACGATAGCTCTTCTCAAGAGCAGGGGCTACAGGATCACTCCTCAGAGAGTTGCGATAATCCGGATTCTCAGAGATCATGAAGGTCATCCGGGAGCTGAGGAAGTTTTTAGATCTGCTTTAGAACTTTATCCAAATATCTCAATGGCTACAGTCTATAACGTAATGGAAGTTCTTGAAAAGGAAGGAATCATTAGGGCTATTGCTGTAACTAAGACTTCCAGGCGATACGATCCTAATCTCAAGCCTCATAGTCACTTCATATGCAATACCTGCGGTAGAGTCTTCGACATCCCAATCAAATACTTTGAAGCTTGCATGAGAAGACTTCCTCCTGAACTGAACGATTTCGAGGTGAAGTCGCTCGAGGTCATCTACAAGGGCTCTTGTTCAGACTGCAAGACAAGATAACGATAACTTCAAACGCTTCTTGGGGGTGCAATAATGAAAGGACTAGACATTAATCTGGAAGAAGTCCTCACTAGAGTGATGAAAATATCTGATTTAAACTCACTTCAGGAAGAGAAATCCAGGCTCGTCGGGAAGCAGGGTTTGATAACCTCGCTTATGAAGAAGTTGAAAGAGATTCCTCCTGAGGAGAGAAGAGAGTTTGGAAAGACGGTCAACGAGTATAAGAATGCGATTGAAGAGGCTCTGAGTACTCGCAGAAACGAACTTGAAGAAACGGCCAGGATAGAACGAGAGAAATCCGAGAGGCTCGATTACACAATTCCGGGCAAGAAGAGGGATATAGGTTCTCTACACTTGATCAGCCAGACAATGGAAGAGGTCCAGAGTATCTGGGTAAGCATGGGTTTCGAGGTAACGACGGGTCCGGAGATTGAGACAACCTACTACAACTTCGAGGCTTTGAACACTCCTGAGTGGCACCCCGCAAGAGACATGCAGGATACTTTCTATCTTGAAGACGGCAGACTCCTCAGAACGCATACTTCTCCCGTTCAGATAAGGACAATGGAGTCAAGAAACCCGCCTCTCGCGATATTCGCGCCTGGGACCTGTTATAGAAAGGACACTCCCGACGCTACTCATCTTCCTATGTTCCATCAGTTTGAGATCCTGTTCGTGGATAAGGGAGTATCGGTAAGCCATTTGAAGGGCTCGCTAGACCATTTTGTCAAGAGGCTCTTTGGCGATAACAGGAAGATCAGATTACGTCCCAGCTTCTTCCCGTTTACGGAGCCGAGCTTTGAAGTCGATGTGAGTTGCGGGATCTGCAACGGAGAAGGCTGCAGAAGTTGTGGAGGCAGTGGATGGCTAGAGATCCTTGGAGCAGGCATGGTACATCCGAACGTATTTAAGAGCGTAGGATACGATCCTGAAGTCTGGAGTGGTTTTGCTGCCGGAACGGGTCTTGAGAGAATTGCGATGCTGAAGTACGATCTTGAAGACATCAGGGACCTTCTTCGGAACGATAGACGCTTCCTTAGGGGTTACAGGAGGGCTGTAATATGAGACTGTATCTCGAATGGCTTGGTGACTTCATTGATATAAGCGACAAATCCCCTGAGGAACTCGGCAATAGCTTATCACTGAGCGGTACTGAAGTTGCAGGTGTTGAGTATCCCTGGAGTTATGTCGAGGGAGCATTGGTGGGAAGGATTGTTTCAACAGGTATTCACCCTGAGAGTGAAAGGCTTCAAATAACCGAGATTGACATCGGTGCTCGTAAGATAACTGTGGTTACAGCAGACTTGACTGTCAAGAAAGGCGAAACAGTCGCCGTGTTGCCTGAAGGCTCCTCTCTTTCAGGAATGAAGATCGAGAAAAAGGAGTTCCTTGGAGTTGAATCGGAAGGAATGTTCCTTTCTCTTGAGGAGTTGGGTCTGGAGGACAAATCACTTACTATATTGAGACTTGAAGAAGGTCGACCGGGGGATTCCGTGGTTGAACTGCTTGGGCTCGACTCGCCGGTGGTCGAAGTGGAATTGACGGCCAACCGGGGAGACTGTCTCTCTGTCGTTGGATTGGCGAGAGAACTAGGTGCGATCTTTGAAAAGAAGATCACGAGACCTGAAGTGGATGAGTCGATTCAGACCGGAGATGATCCTTTTCTGAAGGTGAAGCTGAACGACAATGGCTGTATCAGATACACGGCCCTTCTGGTGGACCATGTGAAAATCGGCGAGTCTCCTCTCTGGATGAAGAAGAGACTGGTTGCGGCAGGTCTCAGGCCGATAAACAACGTAGTGGATATAACGAATTACGTGATGCTTGAGACCGGTCATCCTGTTCACGCATTCGACGTGGAGAAGATTGGATCAACCGAAATAGTTGTTCGCAAGGCAAGAAACGGAGAAAAGCTGGAACTCCTCGACGGAAAAACCGTGGAGCTTGATAACAACGATATGCTGATCACAAATGGCGAAACCCCTCTAGCCCTTGCGGGAGTTATGGGTGGTGAGGAATCGGGCGTCTATTCAACTACGAAAAGAGTTCTGCTAGAGGTTGCCGTGTTTGATCCCGTGAGAATCCGAAAGACTGCAAGGAAGCTTGGGATCTCTACAGACAGTTCGTACAGATTTGAGAGAGGTATAGACTACGAAGATTCGATTTACGTGATAAGACGACTGGCCGATCTAATGAAGCAGCTCTGCAGCGCGAACGTAGGTTCGAACATCGTCGATGCCGGAAGGGTGCCCGAGCTTCAGCATATAAAGCTAAGAGAGTCGTACGTAAGTGAGAGACTTGGAGGAGCAGTTCCGCCAGAGAAGATCGGCAGAATACTTGAAAGCCTGGAGTTTTCAGTCGAGCGCACAGATGATGGCTGGAAGGTAAGACCACCTGCTTTTCGAGCATACGACACAAAACTGGAAATTGATCTTGTTGAAGAGATCGGCAGGATCTACGGCTACGACAGGATAGTAAACGAATTGCCCAGGATTTCCCCCATCTCGGGTGGCGTACCGGAGTCTTTGAAGAGGCAGAAGAGACTTAAGGATCTGATGGTCGCAAATGGTTTCGACGAGGTTGTCACATACAGTTTCGTAAATCCCGAAGAGATTGCAAAAGTAAACAAAGGAGTCGATTGCATCGCTTTGAGGAATCCGCTGTCGATGGATATGGCTGTCTTGAGGCCATCGCTAGTCTATAATCTCTTAGCTGCGGCATCCTACAATTTCAGAAGACAGAACAGAGATATCAAGCTCTTCGAGATAGCTTCGGTTTTCAATCCACTTGAGAAGCAGTGCGAAACAACTGCGTTAGGTTTTGTGGCTACAGGAAGAGAGAATCCACAGGATTATTCCGACAAGAGGGTAATCGACTTCTTCACTATCAAGGGAATAATCGACGAGTTCTTCTCACTTTACGGTTTAACTCCTGCGTACAAGCCTTCATCAGCCCCTTGGCTCGAAAGAGGGAAAGCAGTCTCTGTAGAGATTGAGGGTGCAAGAGCGGGCTTCCTTGGTGCTGTAGATCCAGCAATAGCCGATTCTCTTTACGAAATCAAAAGCGGTGAAGTGTTTATTGCAGAACTCAACGTAACCTTAATTGAAAGCATGACGAAAGAGTTTTCCGGAGTAAAGAAGATCTCTCCATTCCCAAGAGTCTTCAGAGATCTCTCGTTCCTTGTTCCTTACTCTATAGACTATGGGCAGCTTGAAAAGCTGATAACCGATACTCTAGAAGGAACCCTTTTCAACGAAGTAAGGGTTTCCGACCTGTATGAAGGAAAAGGCATTGAACATGGATACAGGAGCATAACAGTTACTCTAGCTTTTGAATCTTTCGAAAAGACCCTTACCGACGAAGAGATAAACTCTCTAATCGAGTTGGTTTTAAAAGAGACTGAAGAGATTGGTGTGAAGCTGCGTGGATAATCTGCTTCTCAATACCTTCAGCAGGAAAATCAGAGCTTATCTTCCTGAACTATGGAGGAAGGTCTCGAAGGAAGAGTTTTCGGTTGAACGAAAGTCCGGGTACAAGGACATTGTTACCTCGGTTGATCTCGAGATAGAAGAAAATCTCAAGTCGTTTCTTCACAATCTCTTCCCGGATGCCGCGTATCTCGGAGAAGAGTCGGGACCAGATGTTAGATCCTCAACAATGTGGATAGTTGATCCTGTGGACGGCACGACAAACTTCTCGAAGTCAAATCCTCACTATTCGACACAGATTGCTCTGTACACAGAAAATCGTGTCGTATTGGCAGTTACCTATGATCACAACCGGAAGGAGACATTCCATGCAATTGAGGGTCAGGGTGCCTACTTAAACAATAAACGGATTTGGGTTAGCAAAACAAGAGAGCTTCGAGAAGCTACAAGTCATGTTGGACTTCAGTACTCATCCGAGACGTCTTTTGAGAGAATTACGAGGAGAATTAATCGAGCGATAAAGATATGTAGAGGCGTTCGAATAACGGGAAGCGCGTGTCTTGACTTTGCCTACGTTGCAGCCGGCAGGGCAGATATATTCTGGGAAGAGAAACTCAAGCCATGGGATGTTGCCAGCGGAGTCCTGCTGGTGAAGGAAGCCGGTGGCTTCGTTGGAAGCTGTCTTAAGGAACCTCTTGACCTTCTAGATCCCAATGTTCTCGTTGCCAACAACTCTCCGGAGCTGGTTGAAGAGTTCAGGGAGAGAGTCTTGTATGATTAAGTGAGGCAGACGCCTACTGTGCGCTGCACCCGGGTACGCAATGCGCCGAAAACATCGGCGGACGCAAAGCTCCCTTCGGCAGCAAGCAAGATAAGAGCCAGTCTGCTGACGCAGGCCAGGCGCACTTCGTGCGGCAAGTCTTTGCTTCGCAAAGGCCAATTCCGCTTCGCGGGCTAAGAACCGCTGAACGCTGGAAGAACCGCTGTACGCTGAGCGCTGATGAAAAACCACGTTGACCGTCAGCGGTTCGCCGTTCTCCGATAGT
>NZ_DJGL01000018.1:0-20176 GCF_002432735.1 Mesotoga sp. UBA5847
ATCCTCGCTCTGGAACGAAGAATTTTCCTCGGAGAACGGTGAACTGTTCAACGGAGAACCAGTTTCACTTTGCTCTTTCCAACCCCCTAATCCGCTACCCCCCCCCCGCCCCGGTTTTCATAGAACATTCTTTCCTTTACATTTTCCTTCGAAGAAATCTATTGATCTTTTCAGAATCGTCTTCTTGAGGAGTATTGAGGTCAAATGGCCTGTAGGCATCCATCGGAGTGTCGAATTTGGTATCCTCTCTGAGAGTTCCTTTGTGGAGCGTCTGGGGACGAAAATGTCGAAGAGGGCACCGTTTATGAGAGTCGGACACTTGACAAACTTCGCGAATGTCAGTGGGTCGTACTCAAAGCAAGATATTGGAGCACTGCCGATTTCCAGCTCAGGGCCCTCCAAGGAACGGATGTATCTCTCGTGGTCTTCACCATGCAGTTTCTTGCATTTCTCCTTGTTGCAGGACCCGTCCTCTTCGTATTTGACTCTCATCACACCTGTCACGAAGCTCTTCCAGGTTATGTGGTAGAAATTCCCGCCCGTGACGACGAGCGAGAGTGCGCAGATCGACCTGTCGAGTGCCGCCGTTATGACAGATATAAACCCTCCGAAGCTGTATCCCATCAGAAAGTAAGGGGGAGGGCACTCCCATTTGAGGTAATTCAAACATGTAAGACCGTCAACAACCGCGTTTTCAAAACGCTCCCTAAGCACATCTGTTCTAGGATCGAGAAACAGCTCTCCCGATCTGTAGCCTATGGGGGTTCTTTCGAAATGATAGGGAAGTATCATCATAGCACCGGCGTAACCCGTCTTCGCAAGGTTTTCGGGAAACCACCTCAGGTAATCGAGGTTCTTTTCCCCCCTTCCATGAAAGAAGAGAACAGTCCCCTTTCTTCCTCCTTTGTAAAGGTATAGAGGAAGATCTCCGTTCTCTGAAAAGCCACTCGGATAGTTGGACTTCAGAATTATTCTCGAGCCTTTATCGCTATCGGATCTCTCTATTATTTCTGGATGATCGGAATAACGTCTTGCAAAAACCACATTCTCCATTTACTTCTACCTCAACAAAATTATATAATAATTCGATAAGCTAACCTGTACCCTTGGGAGGAATCAATGAACACTCTAGCAGTTGCAGTAGCTATCGTTGTCTTAATTGTATCTCTAAAGATCCTCAAAGACATTTCCTTGTCGCTTTTGATCTCGGTCATTGGTCTTGGTATTGTGCTAATGATCTCCCCGGCAAACTATCTTAGCGCGTTCGTTGAAGAGATTACAGACTGGGAATTCTGGAAGGTTATCATTACAGTCTTCTCGATTTATCTCATGGGAGAAACAATGGACAAGAGTGGCAACTCTTCAAGGTTTGTGAAAGCCGTTGAAAGGCTTTTCCCCGAGCCAAGAGTCTCGATAGCCCTTATGCCGGCAATAATCGGTCTTCTTCCAATGCCTGGAGGGGCGATGTTTTCTGCTCCAATGGTGAAAGATCTGGCAAGGGCCGATCCCACGATTTCCAATGAAGACGGACTAGTGTTCAATTACTGGTTCAGACACGCGATGGAGTTTTTCTGGCCGCTCTATCCAGCCCTCGTAATTGCCTCGGGGATATCTAGAATCAGTTTGAACACACTGGTAATATGGCTAATGCCCATTGGGGCCGTTGCGCTTGTTGCGGGCTATCTACTTATGATTCGCAAACCTATTAGAATCCGTTACAGCCATTTCGCGATGAGAGAGCTTATTATCAGCGCGTGGCCGATTATCGCCGTGATCGTGCTTGTAATTCTCAATCAGCCAGGGTGGCTGGCAGTTCTGGGAACCTCGATAGTATATATGCTTATAAACAAAAACAAGAAGAAGGTTCTCGTTTCTTCTTTGAAATACAAGACTTTCATTCTTCTTCTAACAGTATTCTTCTACAAGAACCTCGTTGAGACCGTCGGGATTCCACAATCTATGGGTTCGGAACTTACGGCCTGGTCGATTGCACCGCTGACTCTCGTAGTACTTCTGCCCTTTCTCATGGGATTCATGACTGGGGTAACTCAGGCCGGCGTCGGACTCAGTCTTCCACTGATTCTAAGTATGGGCAACGGTTATGGTACACTCTCTACAACGATTCTCGCCTACACTTTTGCAGTTGTGGGAGTTCTTGTTTCACCAGTCCATCTCTGCCTAGTATTGACGAGCGAATACTTCAAGGTAGAGTATCCAAGAATTGTGAGGAGAATTGCCGTTGCCACTTTGCTATCAATAACGGCAAGTGTAGTTGTCTTTGTACTCCTTAAGTCAACTTGAATTAACACAATTCCGGAGCTTTGTAGGGTATACTGTTACTTGCTTCAAAGATGACTGGAGGTGAGAATAGTTGAAAGAATACTCCGTTGTCCTATCGAACGTGACGAAGGTCTTCGATAACTCCTTTACAGCTGTGGACAACGTTTCTCTTAAGATAGAACAGGGTGAG
Source organism: Mesotoga sp. UBA5847 (assembly GCF_002432735.1). Classification (NCBI taxonomy): domain Bacteria; kingdom Thermotogati; phylum Thermotogota; class Thermotogae; order Kosmotogales; family Kosmotogaceae; genus Mesotoga; species Mesotoga sp. UBA5847. The sequence goes on from NZ_DJGL01000018.1 coordinate 2,471, forward strand.
TTCTTCTCTCTTCTTGGGCCCTCCGGTTGCGGAAAGACAACTATTCTAAGAATGATAGCCGGGTTTGAGGACCCTACCTCCGGCAATATAACTCTCAATGGCAAGAACATAATTGGAACTCCTCCCAACGAACGAGAAGTAAATACCGTCTTTCAAAATTACGCACTCTTTCCTCATTTGAGTGTTTTTGAGAACATAGCCTTCAGCCTGAGACTCAGGAAGGAACCCGAGAATGAAATCCGGCGCAAGGTTAAGGAAATGATAGATCTTACCCGCCTCAACGGACACGTTGAAAAGATGCCCTCACAGCTCTCCGGAGGTCAGAAACAACGCGTGGCGATCGCAAGAGCCCTTGTGGGAAACCCTGCCGTGTTGCTGCTTGATGAACCTCTCGCCGCACTGGACGCAAAGCTTAGACAGCACATGCTCGTTGAGCTTGACACGATACATGATGAAGTGGGGATCACCTTCATATATGTGACTCATGATCAGAGCGAAGCCATGTCGATTTCCGACCATGTGGCCGTGATGAACGATGGAGAAATTATTCAGCTGGGGACTCCCTTCGAGGTCTACGAGAGCCCGGTGAATGCTTTTGTTGCTAATTTCATTGGAGAGACGAATTTCTTCACCGGGAACGTCGAGAAAGTAGAATCCGAATACTTCCTGCTGGTTACCGAGAGATTCGGAAAAGTCTGGTTCTACAAGGATATGGAAGTAAGAGAGGGGCAGGAAATACAGGTCTCATTGAGGCCCGAGAAGGTGAAGATTACAAAGGACAAACCCGTTGTCCCCGAAGGCGCCAAGCTCAACGTCTTGAAGGGAGTGGTCGACGAGACCATTTATCTTGGAAACCAGACGAAGTACACCGTAGCTATCGGCGAATACTATATGAAAGCGTTCAAGCAGCATGTTAGATATCTGCTAGACGAAGTTATCATCTCCTGGAAAGATGATGTCTTTGTCTGGTGGTTCGCAGATGATAGCTACGTTCTTAGGGAAACGGGCGGTGTTCCAGTTGAAGAGTAATCGGAATCTGGCCGGATTCCTCGTTTCGATGCCTGGAGTTCTCTGGTTGACGGTTTTCTTTCTGATACCATATTTCATCATCATACTGTACAGTTTCCTGACGTCGGGAATATATGGTGGAGTTGAGCTTCCATTCACTTTGGAAAGCTACACTAGGATGCTGGGTAACGCAGGGTACTGGCAGATACTTTGGAAGACTGTTTGGATTTCTCTGGTTGCCACCGTGATTTGCCTGGGAATCGGTTTGCCGACTGCCTACTTCATAGCGACATCGAAGAGAAGCAACCTCTACCTCACTCTTGTTATCGTTCCTTTCTGGACCAACTTCCTCGTAAGGATATTCGGCTGGATGGTCATTCTGGGCAGAAACGGGGTTATTAACTCTTTTCTGCAGCTGTTCGGTCTTGAAGAGCCTCTTACTCTAATGTATACAACAGGGGCGGTGATCCTTGTCATAGTGTATATGTATCTCCCCTATATGATTCTTCCTCTTTATAGTGCAATAGAGAAGTTCGACTTCCGGCTTATTGAGGCTGCAATGGATCTAGGAGCGAAGAGAACCGAGGCCATCTTCAAGGTTCTTATTCCTTCCATTAGAGGAGGCATTATAGCGGGAATCATTCTAGTTTTCATTCCCGCTCTCGGCTCATACGCGATTCCCGATCTGGTCGGCGGAACGGATGGAGCTATGCTCGGAAACCTTATTGCAAGACAGCTTACTGTGGCAAGAGACTGGCCGTCTTCCTCGGCGATCTCAATGATCTTCCTGCTGATATCTACGTTGGGCCTGCTGGTCTACATGAGAATAAACAAGGTACAGAATAAGAGGCGGCTTACGATCCGCGAAAACTATATGAGAGAGGAAGAGATCTGATGGAGACAAAGAAGGTTATTGGAAGACGTAGATTCTCCATGACGATCACAACGCTGGCCTTCGTCTTTCTCTATTTGCCGATCGTGGCGCTTATTGTACTCTCTTTCAACAGCGCAAGACAGGGAGTTACTTGGACGGGCTTCACCCTGAAGTGGTATTCCGAGTTGTTCAGACAGGCAGATGTCTGGAGGGCATTTCTCAATACGGTAATAATCGCATTGACCTCTTCTCTGGCCGCCACAGCGATAGGAACGTTCTCAGCTATGGCTCTCTACTGGTATCAGTCAAGGCTGAAGGGTTATCTGGGCATTCTTGTGTACACGCCTCTGATAATCCCGGACATTTTGATGGGAGTCTCGATGCTGATCTTCTTCGTCGCCGTCGGCGTTCCTCTTGGCCTTTTTACGATCTTCGTGGCACACGTTACTTTCTGTGTCTCTTACGTTACCGTAACGGTTATGACCAGACTTGAAGACTTCGACTATTCTGTGGTTGAAGCTGCAAGAGATCTTGGAGCCAAAACCCATGAGGTCTTCAGAAAAGTGATCGTTCCAATTATCATGCCCGGAATCATCGCCGGTTTCCTGCTCAGTCTCACTCTGTCAATAGACGACTTCGTAATAACATTCTTCGTCGCCGGCCCGGGATCTACAACACTGCCTTTAAAGATCTATTCAATGATTAAGTTCGGGGTCTCCCCGGTAATAAACGCGCTTTCCACACTGCTTCTGGTTGGTACTATGTTTATTTCCTTCTTTGGAAGCAGATTCAGAAAGCTAATCTTCTAGGAGGTGGGATTATTGATTAAGAGATTTACCATTACAGCTGTTGTGCTTCTGGTTGCCGCGCTGATGCTAGGTCAGGGAAATCTGATCATCTACGGCTGGTCGGATTACATACCAGATGAGGTTATCGAGGTTTTCTCTCAGGAGTACGGCATTAGAGTGACTTATGACACTTACGATTCAAATGAGACGATGTTTGCAAAGCTCAAAGCAGGTGCCCGCGGCTACGATCTTGCTATGCCTTCGGCCGATTACACAAGCATAATGATCAAGGAAGAGATGCTGCTCACGATAGACAAGTCGCTGGTCCCCAATCTTGCCAATATTGATCCCAATGTCATAGAAAAGATGTATTACGACCCCAACAACAACTTCAGCATCCCCTATATGGTAGGAACAACGGGAATTGCTGTCAATACGAAGTACATCAAGAGTTATCCGAGGTCGTGGAAGATCTTCGAACTGCCTCAACTTCAGGGAAAGATGACAATGCTCGACGACATGAGAGAGGTCTTTGGGGCCGCCTTGAAGTATCTCGGATACTCGGTCAACACGACCGATGTCAGTGAGCTTCAGGAAGCAAAGAACCTAATCCTGAACTGGAAGAGAAATATCGCCAAGTTTGATAACGAGCTCTTTGCCAAAGGAATAATCTCCGGTGAGTTCTGGGTAGTCCACGGATACGGAGAAAACATCTTCTATGAGGCAACCGAAGAAGAGCTTAAGGACATCGATTTCTTCATTCCCTTTGAGGGCAGTACGATGTGGATCGACAGTTTCGTTATTCTAAAAGGCTCGAATAACGTTGAGAACGCTCATCTGTTCATAAACTTCATTCTGAGACCCGAGATAGCGGCTATGATCTCAGACTATCTACTTCTTCCCTCTCCAAACGTGCCTGCTAGAGAGCTTATGGAGGAAGAGCCCGTCTACACCTTTGAAGAAATGGAAAACACCGAATTGATCAAAGATCTCGGGCCGGACCTTAGACTTTACAACACTCTGTGGAACGAGATTCGTTTCGGTCTCTAGTGTGGATACTCTGAAGATTCTTTGGGAGTCACATATCTTTGATAGTTTGCGTTGACCTGTGCTAGACTCTACAGGTCATGGAATTTGAAGAGGTGGTTCATGATTTCCATTGCAGATTTCGGAAGCAAGCTCACCAATAACATATCGAAAGTGATAGTAGGCAAAGAACCTATTATCGAGAGAGTTCTCGCAGTCCTTCTAAGCGGCGGCCACGTCTTGATAAACGATGTACCCGGAGTTGGGAAGACGATGTTGGCCAGAAGTCTGGCCATTTCCCTGGGACTCGATTTCAACAGACTGCAGTGTACTCCCGACCTTCTCCCAGGAGACGTTACGGGCATCAGTATTCTTAACCTCAAGACCAATGAGTTCACATTCAGAAGGGGGCCGGTTTTCACCCAGATTCTTCTCATCGACGAAGTGAACAGAACAACTCCGAGAACGCAATCTGCCCTACTCGAAGCTATGGCAGAGAGACAAGTCACAGTAGACGGCAAGACCTTCAATATGGAGCATCCCTTCTTCGTTATTGCGACTCAAAATCCCGTCGAATTTGAAGGGACTTTCCCTCTTCCCGAAGCTCAACTGGATAGATTTTCCATATCTTTGACAATGGGCTACCCAGGCGAAGAAAGCGAGAAGAGTCTTCTTAAGGGAATCTTTCGGGAGCATCCGATAGCTTCGTTAGGATCTGTTTCCAATTGCGAGGAGTTGAACGAAGTCCTTCGGCTGGTCAAAGAGGTCGCAATTGAGGACTCCCTTCTCGGGTATATTGTCTCCATTGTCAATGCAACAAGAAGACACAAAGATGTTCAGCTAGGCTCTAGCCCAAGAGGTTCAATCGCTTTGATGGAAACCGCCAGGGCTCTAGCCGGACTGAGAGGCAGGGATTACGTCATTCCCGACGATGTAAAGGAAGTGGCTCCAGATATTCTCTCTCACAGAATTATGATCAAGCCAGAAGCCCGTCTCATGAGGAGATCCAGCAGAGAAATCGTTCTTGACATCGTCGAGTCTGTACCGATCCCTATAGACTATGAAGAGGCTTGAACTCGAGGAGATAAACTCGAAAGGAAAACCGCTAATAATAATGACGGCAGTTTCCATTTGCTGGTCGATATTGTTCTTCAACGCGTATTCGGCAACATTCCTCACTCTCTCGGCAATTGTATGGCTCTATTACTGCATCACAAGAGCGACTATAAGAAAGCTAGTTATCAGTCGTTCCCCGGATAGAGAAAGGCTTTTCTCCGGTGAATCTCTCACTGTTGAATACACAATCGAAGGTGGCTCTCTGGTATCTCTTAACTGTACTATATTTCCTGTCATAAGAGCGGAGAGAGAATACCTTGGATCCGAGGAGAGTTCAGTAATCCTTTCTTCGGACAATAACTCCGTAGTAGAAACTAGGCTGACTTTCAGGAAGCGAGGTAAGAAAGATATATCGCGTGTAGTTCTCATTTCAAGAGATACGCTTAGGTTTTTCTCGCACACTGCAACATATTCGGCAGTCGAATCCGTTCTTGTGCTTCCAAGAGTCCTGAATCTCGATTCCTTTCCCCTGAGACTCAGAGAACTCCTTCCAGGTAAGCGGAGCGATTTCCAGTTGATGGAGGACCCGGTCGATTTCAAGGGTATTAAGGAGTATGAAAGAGAGCCTCTTAACAGGATCCACTGGAACGCATCTGCCAGGCTCGGAAAACTCATGAGCAAGGAGTTTGGCTACACCGCCGTTAGCAAAACCCTGCTCTACCTCGACCTCAACCTTTCAAAGGAGATATTCGCCCGCGATGTGTGGGAGAAAATCAGAATCGACTATGAAGAGATCGCAGTCCAGCTTGCTCTTGGTCTTGTCAGGTTCTCATATGAAACTGGAGGAAGTATAGGACTCGTAGTTGTCGGTGAGAAGATACTTAGGCTGAGCGATTCGGGCCGAGACTGGACAGACTTCGCCGAAGCGCTCTCCGAAAGTAAAGGCAGTGATCAGGGCCCCCAGCTTCCAGATGTTCTGGAAGGAGATCTTGAACGCTTCGATCCCTCAACTACGGTCGTAATAGTCTCGCTTTATCTCGGAGAGGAGATCCTGCCGCATCTGCTTAAAGCAAGGTCACACTCTAGCCGTGTAGTTGTTATTATTGTTCCGTTCAATCCCAGAGAACCGTGGACCAAACGTACTATCTCTTACCAAATGCTTCCCAGAACTATCGAAGAGCTCAGAAGGCGTGCCGCCCTTCTTGAACAGGAACAGATAATCGTACGTGTCGTAGGGGACAATCAGTCGATCCAGGAGGTGCTGATCGATCTTGAGAATCGATAGAACCTCGCTGACGGGGGCCGCTACAGTCTTTTTGATCTGCTTCGTGCAGTTGTTCTTCGCTGGAGGAGCCGTTTTTGCCGTCTGTCTTGCTGGACTTGTAGCCTTTCTCTTTTACCTCGGACGAACAAAGACGGGGTGCAGCGTCTACTTGCTTCTTCCAATCCTGCTATTCACAACAACTATTCTGTTGTTTGGAGTTTTGAGAAGCGGTTTAGCTCTTTCGGTTTCCGCACTGGGAGCTATGGCAGGAATCGTTCTCTCGATGGACAGAAACGAATACATCTCAGTTGCAGGAGTCTTCATTGTGGGAGTTTCTCTTTCGGTTAGTCCCGTTCTACACCACACTGGAGCCTATGTCACTCTGATATTGATATTCGTAAGACTGCTTCTAATACCGAAGGCACCAAGAGTCTTCCTTACTCTAGCGGTCCTTCTTCCTCTGCTGACCATAGCCCTTCTGGGCGATTACAGAGGAGGGTTGATTCCTTCAGCAAACAGAGCCGCTGTCTCTGAGGTCTCAGAAAGCGAGATAGAGTCTTCGAGAGACGAGGAGCAACCTTCATTCTTCTCTGAAGAAGCAGAATCTTCAATGGCACAGAGAGCCGACGGCGGTTTTGAAATCGCTATTCCAGAAGAGGTCCCCGAAGTCGGCTTCATAGATTCTATCTTTCTCTTTGGGTTCTACACAATCATCCTGATTCTCGTGATTTCAGTGGCAAGGAAGGCTCTGAGAGAATTCAAAGGGTGGGTACGACTTGTTCCGCCTCTTATGATATTGGTATCTGTAGTTGTAGTTCTTGTCGGGGGTTTCATGTATCTAAGATCGTTACCTCTTTCAGAAGATATCGTATTTGGAACAGGCGGTATCTCCAGCGATCTTTCAACTTCTATGCCTTCCTCTGGAGGGGAAGTTGCTCGGCAGGAGGAAGGCGAGCCTCCGTCTGTAGAGACTGCCAGTGCCGGGCTGTCGTTCTACTTGATCCTAAGAGTTGCCACCCTCACCGGTATAGCCCTTCTCTCGGCGGCTCTTGCCTACATGGTATTCTTTATCACTAGAAGACGCCAGATGAATCCTTCGACGCCTGAGGCAGAAGAACCAATCGAGGAGGAAGTGCATCGCATTGTAACCGAACTCCCCGCATATGAAGAAGGGAAGGAGTTCATAATATCAGCTTATCAATGGCTCAGAGAAATGTACTTTAGCGATTATCGTCAGCTGACTCCGTATGAACTGGTCTGGCAAACAAAGGGCATAACAAAAAGTCTGTTGACCAAACTGACAGCGATATATGTTCCTGTCAAGTATGGAAATCGCGATCCGGAAAGAACCAGCTGCGAGAAATTCGAAAGACTTTTCTTGAAACTAATTAAATCGCTGGAGACGGCTATCAATGGCATGTAAAAGATTTTACGGATTTAGTTTTGGTGATTGTTTCAAAGACAAAATGCCTGAATATTAGAAATAGTCAAATTAATCTTGCGGTCAACTTGCATTTTATTCGAAAGTCTGTGTTATAATCAATCTGTCCAAAGGACACTATCGCTTTGCAAGTGGTGCAAGGTAGTTTTAAGGAGGAACATTTAGGTATGACAGGAACAGTAAAGTGGTTCAACGGAACAAAAGGTTATGGATTCATTACTAAGGATGACGGTGGGGATGTTTTCGTTCACTTTTCAGCTATTGAGATGGACGGTTTCAAGACCCTTGACGAAGGACAGAGAGTCGAATTCGATGTTGAAGACGGTCCAAAGGGTCCTCAGGCAGCAAAAGTTAGAATTGCGAAGTAATCGATTGTCCATATAGGAACCGGATCGCCCGCTTTTAGCGGGCGATTTTTTTGTCGCTCTCCCTTATGATCATCTGACTAATCATTCATCCTTGTGCTAACATATCAATAATCAAACTAAACAACGGGAGGAAATGATGGACTCCAGATCAATGAATCTACTTGACGGAACCATGTTCTTCAGTGCCTTCTCTTCGGGTGCTACGGCTGTTATCAAGGAGCAAAACTATCTGAACAAGATAAACGTCTTCCCGGTCGCAGACGGTGACACCGGAACTAATCTCGCCTCAACGATGAAGTATATACTTGAGCTCACCTCTGTCTCCAAATCGATAGGCAAGACGACCAGATCAATCGCTGATGCTGCTTTAATGGGTGCGAGGGGAAATTCAGGAGCGATTTTTGCCCAGTACATGCATGGGCTCAGTACTGCAATAGGAAATCGTGAAAGCATAGACAGGCAGACTTTCGCACGAGCGGCTCAAGAAGCAATATCCTACGCTTATAACGCAATGGTTACTCCAGTTGAAGGAACTATGCTGACCGTTATGAAAGACTGGGCCGATGCTCTCAGTACTATTGACGGTTCCGACAAATCGCTGCTTGAAGTGATAACTCAGTCTCACGCAGTCGCTCAGAAGTCGCTCGAGGAAACCCCTGAGAAACTCTCCATACTGAAAAAGGCCGGCGTAGTCGATGCCGGCGCAAAGGGCTTTGTTGCCTTCATCGAAGGGATCAAAACCTTTCTAAGCGGCAAGGGTGTGAATCTCGAAGATGAGATAATCCCTGATGTTGAGCTAAGAAGTCACGTTCACATCGACGAAGGGAACATTGAGAATAGATTCTGTACTGAAGCGATAATTGAAGGTACTAAACTAAATATCGAAGGAATTAAGTCAATCATTAGCGAATCTGGAGACTCCGCTCTTGTTGCCGGCACCGAGAGCAAAGCAAGAATTCACGTTCACACAAATGAACCGGCAGAGTTGTTTTTTAAACTGAAGGATTTTGGAAATGTGACTCAGCAGAAGGTTGACGACATGGAGATGCAGTATAGAGTTAGCCAGAAACGGAAATACCCAATCGCTCTCGTAGTTGATTCGGTATGCGATTTGCCGAAGGAAGTGATAGACTACTACCAGATTCAGATGGTTCCTCTTTATCTGAACTTTGGTCAAAGCCAGTATCTGGACAAGATAACCATGAAGGCCGATCAGTTCTATTCTTTGCTCGATTCCGCAGATGAATACCCCGTTTCAGCACAACCTGGTATGAACACTCTCCAGAATCTTTACCACTTTCTAGGAACTCACTATGACTCAATAATCGCCATTCATGTCTCAGACAAACTCAGTGGCACGTGGAACGCAAGCACCAAAGCCGCCGAAAAACTAAAGAAGAAGATCAGTGTTATCAACTCCCGCCATGTTTCCGGATCGATCGGCCTGCTCGCACTGAAGGCCGCCCGGATGATCGAAGAAGGGAGTGTCCACGATGATATCGTCGAGACGATCGAGTCCCTGACAAAAAACACAAGGATCTTCGTAAGCGTCAATACTCTCAAATACATGGTGAAAGGCGGGAGGGTAAGCCCCGTTCTTGGACTTGTGGGAAAGGTGATGAATTTGAAGCCAATAGTCTCAGTTGACAGAGAAGGCAATTCAAAGCTTTATGGAAAGGCCTTCAGCAAGTTGGGCAATATGAAGAAGATACTTGGATTCGTCGAGGAGCTGAACAGCAAGTGCAACGTTGTCTCATACAATATAACCCATGCCCACGCTCATAAAACGGCAAAGGCTTATGAAGACAGTCTGACCAAACTGCTCGGCAGGAAGCCTGAATACATAATGGAGGTCTCTCCCGTTGTCGGCATCAGCGCGGGAGTTGGAGCTATAAGCGTTTCAGTTCTTTGCAAGAGCGACACATGGGCCCCCGATGTAAGAATCAAGTGAGGTGCAATGATGGCATATGTGATCCTTTTCAATGCTTTAGTCGTAGTCGCCTACATGTCTGCATTCTTCGTAATCGGGACAGCGAAGAAGGATAACTCTGTCGTAGACATCGGCTGGGGTGCCGGGTTCGTTGTGGTGGCCTTTTTCACGCTCTTCGTGTATGGTGAGTTCAACGCCAGGCAGATAATCACAACCACGCTGATCACATTCTGGGGAACGAGGCTGAGTACCCACATATTCAGAAGGAATTGGGGACGGGGAGAGGATTTTCGCTACTTACAGATGAGGGAGAAATGGGGAGACAAGGTACTTGTAAGATCCTTCCTTCAGATTTACATGCTCCAGGGGTTTTTCATGTTAATAATATCGTACTCCGTCATGTTGATAAATAGCCATTCAGGCCGGGAATTTGGGCTTGCCGATATACTCGGCATTTTGATATGGGCCTCCGGGTTTGCTGTCGAATCGATCGCCGATGCTCAGCTAAAGGCTTTTGTGAAAACCAAGAAGCCGGGAGAGGTTATGACTGGAGGACTGTGGAGGTACTCTCGGCATCCAAACTATTTCGGAGAAGCCGTGCAGTGGTGGGGCATTTTCGTGATTGCCCTTTCTATCGATGGCGGACTTTGGGCTATCATAAGTCCGATAACCATAACCATACTGTTGAGATTCGTCTCGGGGGTACCTTATCTGGAGAGGAAGTACAGAGATTACCCTGCTTTCAAAGAGTACTTGAAAGAGACCAACGCCTTCATTCCCTGGTTCCCACGAAAGAAGTAGCGTGATTGACATGGAAGTTGTTTACTCCGCCATCTTCGCTTATCTAGTAGGATCTATTCCAACAGCGTTTCTTTTTGGGAAGATTCTCTATGGGTTTGATATAAGAAAGCAGGGCACAGGAAACATGGGCGCCTCAAATATGGTGGCCGTTAAAGGCTGGAAGATTGGCATACTAACAGGGGCAATTGACTTCATGAAGGGAATGGGCACGATTCTTATAATCAAAGGGCTCTCAGCTCATTGGACATATCAGATGCTCTTCATTGCGGCAAGTTTCGCGACAATCGGCCACATGTATCCCATCTTTCTGAAGTTCAGGGGTGGTAAGGGAACCGCCACATTGGCCGGTGGCCTCGTAGGTCTTGATTACCAGGTCGCGCTGATCTGTATGGTCATACTTCTCGCTTTTATCGCGATTACGGACTACGCGGCTCCGGGTGTTATCGCCGTCTCTTCAGTAATGATCTTCCTTTTCAGAATCTTCGGGTACAGATGGGGAATATCTCTTCTGCTGATACCCATTGCAGTGATTATGATAGCTAGAAATCTCGAGAATATCCAAAGGATTTTGCGGGGAGAAGAACCGGGGCTGAGAGCGCACATAAGAAAGAAGAGAGAGGGCCCGCAACGGGGAGCCTAAAGGTAAATGTTTTCAGATACCCAGGTACACCTTCCGTACTTCTTCGCTTTCGAGCAATTCTTTTGCCGGTCCTTGAAGGGTAATCCTTCCCGTTTCAAGGACGTAAGCGAATCTTGATATCTCCAACGCCTTTGCTGCGTTTTGTTCTACGAGTAGAATCGTCACGCCTTTCGAATTCAATTCATGAATCGCTTGAAAAACCTCTTCGACGACAATCGGCGCTAGACCAAGTGAAGGTTCATCCATCATAATCAGATCTGGGTTTGCCATAAGACTGCGGCCTATCGCCAGCATCTGTTGTTCTCCACCAGAGAGCGTCCCGCCCAGTTGCTTAAGTCTCTCTCTCAGTACCGGGAAGAGGGATAAAACCGTATCGAAGTTCGCTTCGATTTCCGATTTGTCTTTTCTGTTGTATGCACCCATTAGAAGGTTTTCCCTAACCGTAAGATTCGAAAATATTCTTCTTCCTTCAGGCACGAGAGATATTCCTCTTCTTGCTGTTCTAGCGGCACCAAGTCGGTTTATGCTATTCCCTCTGAACGATACGGATCCTCCGGATGGTCTTATCAAGCCGCTGATAGCTCCAAGCGTTGTGCTCTTGCCGGCTCCGTTTGAACCGATTATTGTCACAATACTGCCTTCTTCTATGGAGAGGGTAATACCCTTAACGGCTTTAATAACTCCAAAGGAAACCTGAAGTTCTTCTACAGTGAGGATTTCACTTCCCAAGGGTAACCCACTCCCTTCCCAGATAGGCTTCGATAACCTTCACATCCTTCTGAACAAAGGCGGGATTTCCTTCACTAATCGTCCTCCCATGGTCTAGAACCATGATTCTCTCACATAGACCCATCACAAGCTTCATGTCATGCTCTATGAGCAATACGGTTAAGCCAAAGTCGTCCCGGATTCTCCTTATGGTATTCACCAGGCCAATTGTCTCCGAGGGATTCATTCCGGCGGCCGGTTCGTCTAGAAGGAGTAGAGTTGCACCCGTAGCCATGGCTCTTGCAATCTCAAGAAGTCTTTGTGAACCATAAGGAAGAGAGCTAGATTTCTCGTCTGCATGTCCGTCAAGATCAAAAACGCTCAAGAGCTCCACCGCCTTAGATCTCATTTCACTTTCCTTTTGCGAATAGCCGATTCTTGAAACGCTCTTGAAGAACCAGCTCATAGCCTCTCCATTGCTGGCAATAGTATGATGCTGAGACACCATAACATTCTCGAGAACTGTGAGATCCTTGAACAATCTTATATTCTGAAAAGTCCTGGCAATTCCATTTCTGGTAATTCTGTCCGGCGGCAGTCCCGTTATCTCTTTCTCCTTGAATAGAACTCGCCCCTCTGTTGGCCTGTAATGGCCGGTAATCATGTTGAATACTGTCGTCTTACCGGCTCCGTTAGGTCCGATAAGCCCGAATATCTCTCTTTCCTTTACCTCAAGACTTACCTCTCCTATGGCTGTGAGTCCTCCAAACTTCATCGTAATATTATCTAGAGTCAAAAGGCTCATTTCTTTTCTCCTCTCCTGAAGATCGAGACGAGCCCCTCCCAGGAGAACTCGCTCCTTCCCATTATTCCTCTGGGCCAGAAGATCATTATTATTACAAAGAGGCCGGAGAAAACAAGCATTCTCATCCCGCTCATCCCCACGATTTTGAAGCCAAATAGATTCATGGGACCTTCTAGGAATCGCAGCCATTCGCTCAAGAATGCGAATAGCGCACCCCCTATAATCGCTCCTGTTATGCTCCCCAGACCTCCAAGCACGATCATTATCAGCACATTGAATGTGAGAAGGATGCCAAAAGTGTTTGTTCTGGGATCTATTGTGCTTAGCCAGTGCCCGTACAGAGAGCCTGAGATACCCGCAAAGAACCCTCCTACTACAAATGCCATCAGTTGATGTTTAAAGACGTTGATACCCATAGCCTGAGCCGCTACTCTATCTTCTCTAATAGCTCTCAAGGCCCTTCCAAAGGTGCTGTAAGAAAGACTCATCACACATGCGACTGTCACGAGTAGCCAACCCCATGCCCACCAAACATTTGAGTAATCGGGAAGTGCCTTCAAACCGAGTGCCCCGTTAGTGATCGAATTGAGATTGAGAGCGAAGATTCTTATTATCTCGGAGAAACCGAGAGTTGCAATAGCAAAGTAGTCACCGGTGAGCCTAAGAGATGGCCATCCGATGAAGAAGGCGAACAATGCAGCAACCAAACCCGCAATTATCGTCGCCCAGAAAAATGGGATCTGGATCGAATTTAGGGGCCAGATCAGCTTCTCGATTAGAAAAGTCATCTCCTTCTGCTGGGGAGAGAGAGTCAAAAGGGCCGAAGTGTATGCACCAAGTGCAATGAAGCCGGCATGCCCAAGGGAGAAGACACCAGAAATGCCATTGACAAGTGTGAGGCTTACCGCCATTATTCCATATATTCCGATTAGAGTTATTATTCTCGAATAGTAGCTGTTCAGCAGTTCCTGCGAGAGAAACAAGAGAAGCGCTATCACCGGCAGGGCAGACAGCGTGAGTAGAGTCTTGGTCTTTTTCGACATACCAGTCACACCTTCACTATTTCCGGTTTACCCATGAGCCCTGAAGGCTTCACAGAAAGGATAACAATCAGAATAATGAAAGCGAATGCGTCCCGGTAACCTGCTGCTCCAGGCATTATCCCGACCATCATTACTTCGGTTATTCCAAGTATCAGCCCACCGAGCACCGCTCCCGGTACCGACCCTATCCCGCCAAAAACGGCGGCGACAAACGCCTTCATTCCAGGTATGAATCCCATGTAAGGCCACACCTGTGGATACCTGATCGCCCAGAGTATGCCACCAATTCCCGCAAGCGCCGAACCTAGAGCAAACGTCATTCCAATCACTTTATCAACATTCACGCCCATTAACGACGTTGTCTGGATATCTAGAGAAACGGCTCTCATCGCCATCCCAACTTTCGTCTTGAAGATGAACCACCAAAGAAAGACCAGTGCTATTGCAGCAACGATTAGCGTTATGAGGGAGATGACGGGGAATCTTATTCCTCCAACTATCACTTCTCTGCCGTACTTCATCTCGATCTGGCCACCGATTATTATCATCTCGTTCAAAGACTGAGGGAAGATGGTTCTGAAGGATCTGGGAATACCCGAAAAGATGACGACGGCAAGGCTTTCGAGGAAGAAAGAGACCCCGATTGCAGTTATTAGCGCAGATATTCTCGGTGCATTCCTTATCGGCTTGTAGGCGATCCTGTCAACCGTGAATCCAAGAAGTGCCGCACAAGAGATCGCGAATACCGCGGCCAGATACCACGGTAGCTGCGCCAGGGTCACAAAGAAAAACGCGAAGTAGACAGCCATCATGAAGATATCTCCATGAGCAAAGTTGATCAGCCTCAAGATTCCGTACACCATCGTATAACCTATGGCTATCAATGCGTAGAGGGAACCAAGGCTGAGACCGTTGACAAAGTTCTGTAAGAGAGTCTTAGGATCCAAGTTCACACCTCCGGCCGATTGGAAAGAGAAAGAAGAGGGCGGGGCCGATTAAAGCCCCGCCTGCTCTATGGATTGATCGTTGTATCGTACACGAACTTCCCGTCTTCGATCCTTACAATCGCTACGGACTTTATCGCATCGCCATTTTCATCAATCGTGATTATCCCCGTCACGGCAGGAAAATCCTTTGTCTGTCTAACGGCCACGGCAATGGCTTCTCTATCTGTGCTCCCCGCACGTTCTATTGCGTCCCTTACAACGAGATAAGTATCAAACCCGAGGGCAGTGAATGTTCCTGGTGCTTCGCCGTACTTCGCAGTGTACGCTTCGACAAAGAGCTTTGCATTCTCAGTCAGCGCAGGGCTTCCGGCATCGTAGTGAGTGGTGAAGTACAAACCGTTGACTGCATCTCCTCCGATTTCAATCGTCTCGGGAACGGCCGCGCCGTCACCTGCGATTATCGGTTCGTAAAAACCCAGTTGCCTTGCCTGGATGGCAATAAGGGCTATCTCTTGATAGTATCCGGGAATGAAGAAGGCACCGGCTCCTTTGAAAATAGCATCTGAGATCTGAGCAGTGAAGTCCTGATCTCCAGATTTGTAATACTCGTAGAAAACGCTCCCCCCGAGCTCAAGTGCAGTCTCTTTGAAGTAATTCGCGAATCCGACCGCGTAATCCTGCTCAACGTCTACGAAGACGGCAACATTTTCTGCACCCATGTTGTTGAATGCAAGCAAAGCTGCCGCGACTCCCTGGAATGGATCGCTGAAGCAGACACGAGAAACATACTTCTTGTCTTGCGTTACGAGAGGATTAGTTGAACTTGGTGATACCATCGCGACTCCGTTCTCTTCTGCAACCGTTCCCCCTGCGATCGTGTTCGAACTTATCACCTGGCCGATAATCGCAACTACTTTTTCCTGTTCTATTGCGCGGCGGGCGGTGTTAACGGCCTGAACCTTGTCGGAGTTGTTGTCAAGCAAGACAATTTCGATCTTTTCCCCAAGTACTTCTGGAAAGAGCTCATTAGCGAGCTCGACACCCTGCCAAATCATCTGGCCAAAGGCGGCGACTCCACCCGTCATTGGAAGAATAGCTCCCACCTTGATTGAAGCAAGTGCTGACACGGAAAGAATTACGACTAAAAGAATTACAAAGAGTTTTCTCATACTTCTACCTCCTCCTGAAGTGGTTACAAGTGAATGAGACTAACCCAGTAAATGTAAGATCTCAACAAATCCCAGCAGGTGCCAAATTCAGAGTTCTAAGCTAATTATTCCCCCGAAAGTACGCCTAACTAGCTTGAACGAAGATATACGAGCTCTTGCATGTTGTACGAATACTACCACTAAAGACAATAAGGAAATATGAACAAGTGCAACAACGAAGCGAATTTTGGTAACATATCGAAGACATCGGGTGTAAGCGGATGTAGTCGCCTCTGAATAGACTTGACATTGCGACTTCTATATTACAGGGTTCAGCCAGCCTTTCCTCAGAATAACAACGGCCGCAACAAGAGCAATTACAAGATTGCTGATGAGCATTGCGTACCAGATTCCAGTGGTTCCAAGAGAGAGACCAAACATATATATCAATGGGAGACGGATAGCCCACAATCTTGAGATGTTAAGTACCATAGACTGCACAGTGTGACCTGACCCCCTCAAGGCCATATCAAATATGTTGTAACTAGCAAAGAAGGGTACCGAAAAGGAGACTATCCTGAAGTACTTCTCGCCTTCGATAAGAACGAGCGGGTCGTCTATGAAGAATGCGGTGACTTCCTTTCCGAAGAAGAATGTCCCTGTGCAGATTATTCCAACAATCAGCACATTTATTCCCGTCGCTTTCCATACAACTGAATAAGCATCATTCTTCCTTCCGGCCCCGAGATACTGCCCAACCATCGATGATGTTGCCTGAGATAGGCCAAATGAGAACATCGTTGCAAGCGATGTTATTCTGTTGCCTACACCGAGAGCGGCAGTTGCCACGGAGCCGAATCTGGCAACTATCGAAGTTATTATCAGAAAGGCAAGTGCCGTTATCGACTGTCCGGCCGAAGACGGCAGACCTATTCTCAGAACTCTAATAAGAGTATTCCTCCTTGGCCAGAGATCTTTCAACTGGACTTTGAACCCTCTCTTCCCCTTGAACAAAATGACTGTCGCAACTATTACTATAAGTCCTCTGGAAACAACTGTAGCAAGCGCCGCCCCAAAGACCTCAAGTCTCGGAAAGCCTATTCCGAAGATCAGAAGTGGGTCGAGTACTGCATTCATCGATACGGAAACTCCCATCAGATACATCGGGGTTTTCGTGTCTCCTATGGCAGTGAAGAGTGAGTTGAAGGTGAACATTGTGAAGGTAAACGGAGCTCCAAGGAAGATAGTTCTCATATAAGTATTTGTCACCGAGAGAAGCTCGGGTGGAATGCTGAGAAGCTTCAAGACCATTTCGGAAAAGACCGCTCCAAGAAGACCTACAACAACGGCAACAATGAAACTTATCGATATTACCTGTCCGGCGACATGAGAAGCCTCTTCTTTTCTGCCCGCTCCGATATTCTGAGAGACAAGTGCGAGCGCGGCTACGGCAAGTCCGCCACCGATAGAAATCAGAAGAAATATCGCTGGCCACGCAATCGTCGGTGCAGAGATCTCTACCTTCCCTAGTTTTCCAAGCCAGTAAGCATCAACCATGTTGTAGACTGTTTGAAATAACATGGTGATAACCGCTGGCCAGGACAATTTCAAGAGAGCGGCCATCATCTTCTCATTCAGTATATTGACTCGTTTCATGTTCACTCCTATGATTTCGAATGCGTACCAATTCATTTATAACATATTCGTTACGAAATACGAAGCGAAGCCGAGGTTAGAGGACGGTGGTCAGAGGTTTGAAGAACAACGAACTAGATGGAAATTGCGCGCCAGTGATACTTTTGCACGCCGCCCGTGGTAGGGGGTTGGTAAGAGCAAAAGATCAGTTGCAAGATGCAGAA
>NZ_DJGL01000008.1:0-6059 GCF_002432735.1 Mesotoga sp. UBA5847
AAGTGATAAAGTCAAGAGACAAAAGGCATTGTCAAATCCCTTTTGAGCCAATAATAAGTTATTCATGAATTCTCATATATTGAATCGCATTGATGTAGCAAACTTTGTAGCCCTCTCTCATGTCATATGTAGTAAGGAGAAAGAGGGGGCGATAGAATGAAGGGTTTTGGGGCAATGGTTCTTTTCGTTTTGGCTGGTGCAACTGTCTTTTCAAACGGAGTAGTGGTTCCACCGTATCCAATTGAAAGGGGTCTAGGCGGATTTGTTATGAACTCTCACAATGTTCATATAAAAGTCGAAGACGGAATTGCAACTGTGATTATCGAGGAGGAATTTGAGAACAAATCTATGAGATTGCTTGAAGCGGTGTATCTCTTTCCAATACCTTCTTCGGCCGTGATTAGCGACTTCACTATGAAGATAGGGGATCAAGTTCTTAAGGGAGAAGTACTGCCGGCAGATCAGGCCCGAGAAATCTATCAGGAAATTGTCGCAAAAATGAAAGACCCGGCATTGCTCGAATACGTTGGAACTCAACTGATCCGAATGAGCATATATCCCTTTGAACCGGGAGAGAAACGCCAGTTCCTGATCCAATACAGTCAGCCTCTCGAGATTTCTTCTAATTCTTATTCGATGATCTATCCTTTAAAGATTGATAGCTTTCTCTCTGCACCGATAGGAGCTGTCAACATCAGAGTTTCGGTCCCGTTTGAGATTGCAGAGGTCTATTCGCCGACTCACCCGTTCAGAGAGATGGAAAGCGCATCGGGCAGGGATTACATCTTTAACGCAACCGATTTCGTGCCAGGTTCGGACGTGGCTTTAGTTCTTACATCATCTGAAGACGAGATCCCTTCATCCCTTGCAACTCACTGGGATGACGCCATGAATGAAGGATACTTCCTTCTTACAATTATTCCTAGACTGAAAGAAGAAACAATCATTCCCAAGGATGTTGTCTTCGTTCTCGACATTTCCGGCTCGATGTACGGCGAGAAGATGGAGCAGGCAAAAAGAGCTCTGGAGCAGGTCCTTCAGATGCTTCGCTCTGGCGACCGCTTTGCGATTGTGACTTTCGATGGCCATGTCCACAATCTCACGGGAGGATTGCTCGATGCATCGGAAAGGGCTGTCTGGATAGAGAATGTAAGGCGCATTCAGGCAGATGGCATGACAAATATCTATGACGCTCTTCAAACGAGCATAGACATGTTTAGCAAAGACGACCAGGGAAGGTTCAAAGTGCTCCTCTTTCTCACAGATGGGGCTCCCACCGAAGGAATTACGGACACGGGGAAGATAATCAACGATGCAACTCCCGAGGCAAGAGCCAGAAATGTACACCTGTTTTCTTTTGGAGTAGGAACGGGCGTTGTCGCTGAACTTCTGGACAGACTGGTTCAGGAAAATGCTGGAAGGGTAAGTTACATTGTTGAAGGCGAAAACATTGAAGGAAAGGTTACCGATCTTTACAGGACGATCGAGACGCCGGCTCTAGAGAATGTGACTATATCTATCGAAGGATCGGAGGTTGCGAAGGTTCTTCCGACCGGCCCGCATTCTCTATTCTCCGGACAGGCTCTAAGACTCTCCGGCATTTACTTTGAAGAGGGCGATCTGAAAGTAATCGTAGAAGGAACAAGAGGATTAGAGAGATACAGATACGAGTATCTATTCAGAGTTTCAAAGAATCCTGACAACCCATTTATTGCAAAGATCTGGGCACAGAAGAGAATTGCTCATCTTGCAAATATCTACAGGTATGATTCCTCTCTCTCAATAGCGGCAAAAGAAGAAGTGAAGCAAGAGATTATCGCTCTTTCAAAGAAATTCAACATAATTAACGAGTTCACCTCCTACCTGATTGCCCCTGAAAGAGTGCAGACCTCTACCCTGGGAGACAGGGGCGGCTTCAGCGCCTCCCCCGCTGTAGATGCCGTAATGGCTGCAAAGTCTGTTGCCGAGATGGAGCAAGACCAGTTTGTCGGAAGCGGAGCCTCTGACTACAAATTTGTAGACAGTATCGGATTTGCTCTCGAAGAA
Source organism: Mesotoga sp. UBA5847 (assembly GCF_002432735.1). Taxonomy (NCBI): domain Bacteria; kingdom Thermotogati; phylum Thermotogota; class Thermotogae; order Kosmotogales; family Kosmotogaceae; genus Mesotoga; species Mesotoga sp. UBA5847. Next base: position 2,047 of record NZ_DJGL01000008.1, read on the forward strand.
GGAATATGGGTTCAGGACGACGAAGAGGTCAAGACACTTGAACCGATAAGCCTTGTTGCTTACAGCAAAGCTTATTTTGAATTGGCTGATAGAAGCGAATGGGTTGAAAAGGTCTTCGCCCTTGGAGAAAGAGTCAAGTTCATCTTCAATGGAATGCTTTTTGAGATCTCAGACAAAGGAATAGAGAGCGTTGAAGAACTGGACGAAATCTTGAAATAGGCATTGTTTTCTAATAGAAACCCTCAAAAAGACCGTGTTAGTTAGAAGGAACGCAAGACAACTGCGTTCCTTTTGACCGGGTTCAAGTTATTATTACCCATAAGTTTTTTTGTTCGGATCAGAGCCGTTGCTTACACAATGTCATCTGAACACTGTTTAGACGAAGTATTAAACGAGAGGATGAGAAAGTATTATGTCGAGATTTTCTCTTTTTAGGGAGGGCGAACGGCCTTCGTCCTCAGCTCCTAAGCCTCACTTTCTTTATCAAATGGATTTTCACGGTCTCCGTACTTCTATCATCGGCTTTTGAAGTTTAGCATCTGTAGGTTTTGCGGTTAAAAGAGTTCAAGAAACCGAGCCTGTCACGAAAAATAGATAGAAAGATTTATAAAATAGAAAAGGAACGCAGAGGTTGCGTTCCTTTTCAATTTGCTTCGTTCATTCAGTTATTTTAACTGTGAGGCTCTTGAATCAGATGCCTGCAAGATTCATCGTTTCTACCGGATCAATCTCCAATTATCGGGGCGAACTGGAAGTCAATCCAGTTGTCGCCACCGGAGAGAGTTATCGTCTGTGCATTGTTCAGATTAGGTTCGCCTCCGGAGTAGTTGTAGTATCCGAGGAGATCCCCGGTATTGATCGTCCCGCTCTCATCCATATCTCTCCAGGCATATACCTTCACTTGAGAAAGACTCACATTGCTGAAGTGATACGCTCCTGAATCAGATAGGTTGGTGCTGGCAATGTTGGAGCCTGTTGAGGGATTCCTCAAGAAGACTTTGAACTCCTGCGGCGAGGTAATGGCTTCGAGAGCCGCTCCCGCGTCTATCAGTCCCCACCCATAGTAATCGTCTCTACCTGGAGAACCTAGATCGATCGCTGTACTGCGAAGAACGCTTCTGATATCGTCGGGATCGGTTAACCCGGCTCCCATAAGAAGAGCAACTACGCCAGTTACATGTGGCGTGGCCATCGACGTTCCCTGCATATACATATAAGTGTTGCCCGTAGGGGTCCAACCGGTGCTGTAGATTCCATTTGGATCAGTACCCGACAGCATGTACCCTCCCGGTGCCACAACGTCCAAAGCAGGTCCAAAGCAAGAGTATGACGATCTCGTGATTGTACCTCTATCTTCCCAGACGGCTCCTACAGCTATCGTCTCTGGATAGCGAGCAGGATAGAGGATATTGCCGTCTCCATTGTTTCCAGAAGCTGCGACCATAACCACTCCATTCCTTGCTGCGTATTTCACAGCATCATATACCGCCGGGCTGTCTGAAGGTCCTCCAAGACTCATATTAATGACCTTCGCCCCATGATCGACTGCGTAGATGATACTGTTCATAAGAGCTGCTGCGTCTTTGATTCCTCTTATCGGGATCAAGGTGATTCCAAATCCCCCCCAGGTAACTCCAGATACGCCTTTACCATTGTTTGTAAGAGCAGCTATCGTTCCTACGACGTGCGTGCCGTGACTGTCGATTGAAGTGGTTGGTTCAGATACATTTGTGTTGTTGTTCACAAAGTTATATCCCGATTCGAATATGCCGGCTAGATCGGGATGACTCGTGCTGAATCCAGAATCGATTACCGCAACAACCACACTCCTGGAGCCAACCGCGTAGTCCCAAGCTTGAGGCAAATTGATCAGCGGGTAGTTCCACTGTAGCGAGTAGTAAGTATCATTCGGTGTTGTCTCAAGCGCATAGAAAGTGCTGTTTCTAGAAACCTGGACGACTCCCGGCAATCCTGTCAACTCTTTTTCGCTGGCCGTTGTTCTCACATGTATGTACTGCAGTTCACCGTAATAGTCTTCTATCCTGCCAATTATCTGGATCTCGGGAAGAGAGGAGGTGGAGAATGATTCCTCTACCTCCTTGAATGATTCTACCTTCAATAGATATTCATTCTCGATGTATTCCGGTTTGTCGTTCGTAGTTCTTATTTCCGTATTGGAGAGTATCTCCATCTCATTCAGGTCTGCTGTCTTTATGTTTCCCGTGTACGGAGTAACGATTCCAAAGACATTCTTTGTCGTGGTCTCAGCATTATAGTATGCAATCACATTCTTGGGAGAGTTGACATTGACAGTTATGGGGTTTGCATCTCCCATGTTCGCTCCGTTTATTACCCAGTGTGAAAAGGTGTAACCAGCTCTTGTTGGTGCGGTGAAGTTCTTCACTGTGCCCGCGATATACCACCCTGCACCTTCTATGGTTCCGCCTGCAGGATTTGTTCCCGTTGTCACTTTGTACTCTACTTTCATCTCTGCGGTATAGGTCATATCTGAGTTCAAGGTAATCGTTCTTGGGTTGTTAGTATTCGTGTCGCTCCACTGTATGAAGGTGAAGCGGGTATCAGTTCCTGTCACTTGAGCTGATTTATCTTTCTCTTGAGGGGAAGTAACTTCGATGGCTCTTGAAGTTCCGCTGTTGAGAATCACTGTCTTCGGCGAAGTGTAGTTAGTACCACCTATGCTGATGTTCAATCCGGTTTCCGGAGATGTAGTAACCGTAAGAGTGTACTGAGCCTGCTGCTCTGCGAAAACGGCAGTTACGTGATATGGCTTGTCAACCAATAGCTCTAGAGGACGTGCACTTCCCACATCTTTGCCATTGACATACCAATGGCTGAAGTTGTAAGGACCCAAATCACCGCTGAAGTCGAACAGCCATTCAGTGCCTCTATCTGTCCAGAAATCGGCAACTTCAGAGACTTCTGATGGTGAGGAATCAACGGTGATGCGATACTCGGTGTCCATTTCTGCAGTATATGTAATATCAGAGTTGACTATCACATTTCTGGGATTCGAAGCATTGCCATCATTCCAGTTACTGAATACGTATCTCGAGTCTATTCCCGTAAGCCAGGGTGATATGTCCTTCTGCTGTGGAGTAACGACCGAAATCTGCTTCGTTGTTCCACTGTTCACAATCATTCCTTTGGGTGAAGTAAAAAGCGTCCCGTCGATTCTTATGTCAAGTGCCAGATCTGGAGAGGTGGTGACAGTCAAATTACACGGAACTTGATTTGCAGTGTAAACGGCAACAACGTTCTTAGGCTCGTTAATTGTAACGCCAAGAGTCATCAAGGAACCCAAGTTTGTCCCATTTACAAGCCAATGGCTGAATGTATTACCTGCTCTTGTTGGTGCGGTGAAATTCTTAACCGTCCCCGCAATGTACCAGCCTGCGCCAGCAACGTCTCCGCCTTCTGGACTGGTCGATGTGGTCACCTTGTACTCGACCTTCATCTCTGCCGTGTAAGTCATATCGGAATTGAGGGTTATAGTTCTCGGGTTGCTGGTGACCGTATCGCTCCACTGAAGGAAAGTGAAACGAGTATCCGATCCTATAACCTGACCCGATCTATCTTTCTCTTGAAGAGCGGTAACGCCAATATCCGTTGAAGTGCCGCCATTGAGAGTAACCGTCTTCGGGGAGTCATAACTTGTCCCAGCTATGCTGATGCTCAGTCCGGTTTCCGGCGCAGTCGTGACAGTCAATGTGAATTTGGTAGGGGTCGGACACCCCGCAAGCATAATGATCAGTGTTGCGGATAAGGTTATAAGAGCAAAAAACTTGATCTTCATAGATACCTCCTCGCGATGGAAGGAAACATTTCGCATAATCAAGTGTATATGAGGGCTTCAGGTTAGGAATTGCTTGACAATGTGTTAGCTCCGACAAACAATCCTAGCATGAATCATGCTATATATAGCAGCCAATTCCACTCTTAGGACGAAGCAGAGTATTGCCAACCGGAGGTCGTTATGAAAGCGATTGAAAGCT
>NZ_DJGL01000008.1:6114-23141 GCF_002432735.1 Mesotoga sp. UBA5847
GTTGCTTTCTTTATTTCTCTAGACAGGCTCTCTTTTTTCTTGTACATCTTTTCATCGGCAACAATCAGCAATTCTCTTATTGTCTTGCCGTTTTCCGGATATACTGCTATACCCACACTGGCAGTTAGCTTTACACGTCTTCCGTTTACAGAAAAGGGCTCATCAAAGGCTTCATGCACTTTTGCTTCAGCCTTTATGGCCCCTTCTGTTCCCGTTGAAGGCAGAATGTACACGAATTCATCGCCACCCATTCTTGCAGTTGAGTCACTTCTACGGCAGATCGAACTTAGACGTTTCCCAATGCTTTTAAGAAGCGCGTCACCGAAGTCATGGCCAAGAGTATCGTTAACTCCTTTGAAGTCATTGAGATCGAGATACAGGATAGCCATTTCTTCCCCATTCCTTTTTGAGAGCTCTATTTGCCTCATTGCACAGTCAAAGAAGGCTCTGCGATTCGGAAGGCCTGTTAGGTAATCTTCCATTGATAGTCTTTCCATTAGCTCCCTTTGCCTTCTGAGTTCATTGACAGTCTGAATTCTCAATAGAAGAACCGAGATCGCCTTTCCAAAACTCATTGCAGTTCTAATTAACTCCTCGTCGTCAAAAGCAGTCGGCGAATTAAAACTGTCGAGGTTGAAATACATTTTCACTTCGTCATCGATCTTTATCGGGATAGATAGAGTACTCATTATTTCTCGCAGCCTTCCTCCATTAATAATCCTTTTGAGCCGTTCATTTTCCATTCGGTAGTCAACACTGTAGTCCTTTATAACAACTACCTCATCACTTCCTTTCTGGATTAGTTCTTCTGTACTGAAGGAAACTGACTTCAATTCTTCAAAGTCATAGTTGTATGTTGCAACAAAGTGAAAACGTCCGTCATCTTGCTTGAGAAGAAAGGCAGCTGCATCTGCTCTTGGAAAGGCTTTCACACACTTCATAAGAAAGTACTCGTAGGTCTCTTCGTAGAAATCGCTTCCAAGCACCTCTGTGATTAACTCATTAAGAACTCTTTGGAACTTGCTTTGCTCACTCAGAGCGGACTCAATTTTTCTAAGATGAGTAACGTCCTTAAAGGTAAGAACAATCGAATCAGGATCCTCCTTTGAATCTCTTCCTATCACTAGATTGATTTCCGCATTTAATCTAGACGTATCGGAAGTGATCAATTCACCTGAAAACGAAGCTGTGTTTTGACCGGCAAACAGAGATTTTTTCGCTTCTTTGTAAGCTTTCACACTTCTCTCAGAGAAAAAACCGAAAAAAGCCCGGTTCATTAGATCTTCTTCCTTGTATCCCAATAGAGCACATGCGGTTCTATTAGTAAGCAGAATCCTATCTGATAGATCGAGAATAAGTATTCCATCAAGCGAATTGTTTACAACGGCGGTGAATTCGGAGATTCTCTTCTTACGCTCCCTTAAGTGATAGATAACGTTAACTAGAAGGATTGGGAAGCCCGCAGCCAGCAGTCCCAATGAAATGAATTCGTAGGCTGCCATCCCGGTTAGTGCTTCAACTAGATCGAAATACGTTGACAACGATAACAGGATAAGGCCGATAGGAATCCCCCGATGAAGCTCCTTGCTTCCAAGAAGGTAGGCTGCGACAAGTAAAGCTCCGATTACAACCATCTCACTCAATATCGCCAGTAACTTAACCGGTTCAATCGAATGCAGGGAAAAGACAATTACAGATATGACAAGAATCGCCGCTGAAGTAAGATACACCTGCAGCTTGCTTCCCGAAATGTTCAATTCGCTATCACCTCAGTAGCATTATACATTCATTAAATAACCCTATCAGTCAAGAAAGCTCAATTCTGCTGCACGGCGATATTATACGCTTCAAAGTCTATCGAAGACTTCACACCTTCCCACTCACGGAAGTATCGAAAAACGATCGAGGTGTTACCCTCATCAACCGCCTGGAAGGTCCAGGTGACTCTCGAGGGAGCCCCGACCTTTCCGCTAGTGTCTGTCACTACATCTTTTGCAACTTCCCTAACTCCATCTCCGAGTATCTCATAATGCCATGTGTACCCTGTGCTCGCATTCTCTTCTAGAGTGATGGTGAAGGTTGAGCCGATATTCACTTCGTTCATGAGAAGCTTCAGATCAACTTGCCCTTTTCCTTCTCCAGAGACATCGACGGTTAACGCCCTGAAGTCTACCGATTGCTTTTCTCCTTCCCACTCTCTGAAGAGTTTTAGCGTGATCAGCGTCTTTCCTTCCTTTGCCGCGGTCATTATCCAACCTTTTACAGAAGGAGCCCCGGGCATAAAACTCGGTGCGTTATGCTCTTCAAGAAAGTTTCTAAGAACACCTGACGGTTCCGCGAAAACATGCCAGAGATAACCCGTTGACGGGTTTTCCTGGATCTCAAGAACGGCCAGTTGAGATACCATCATTGTGTTTGAAGACTTCACCAGCTCATTCGACAACCCCAGCACAGTCGTCAAAGCAACAATACAGATAATAACAAGAATTCTTTTCACGAATTCTCACCTCCTATAAAATGAATAGTTCTTCCTGCCTTCCATCTAGATAGTCGATCTTGTTGTTCCTGAAAGCGACCGTTTCTTCAAGGAATCCGTAGACCGGTTGGTCATCCCAAGAGTGCAAAGGAGACCGGCAGTTCAGCTCCATAGCAAAACAAGTCGAATTCCTGATCTTGAGATCTCCTGTACCCGGGATCTTCTCCTGATTATTCCATAGACCGATGATCGGTCCGGCCCCATGGCCGTGATACCCTACAGGGTGAGAGTAGATTGTCGCGTCCAAACCCCTTTCCTTTGCATCTCTTAAGGAGATGCTTAGCAACTCGTTTCCGCTTATACCTTCTATGAAATTCCGTGCCAGAATATCCTGAACTTCGTTTGTCTTCCTTATCACATCATCTAGCCCTTCCGGCAGATCGTTCTCTTCATCGCTCTTCAGATAAAACATCTGCTGGGTATCCGTCGCGAGACCACTGTACATAAAACCGAAGTCACAGTGAAGGAGATCTCCCCCCTCAATCACTCCGGTCTTTCTGGGATCTTCTGCGCCACGCCTTTGAAGGTCTACGTCCGGGCCAAACCAGGTTCTCAAACCGAGATTCGATGCGAGTTTTTTCAGTCGCATTTCGACATCTCTGGTAGTTGTAACCCCCGGAATGATATTCTCTCTAGAGAAGGCGTTACCAATGATTGTGTGTGCAATCCTGTCAAGCTTTCTGTAGACTTCAATCTCCCTATCACTCCTTGTTTGCAACCAATTTACCGCGATTCTCTCGGCGCTCACGAGATGTATATGATCGTCAAACTTCTGTCTTAGAGACTCGAAAAGCGAATGAGTAATTCCATCGGCCAACGCGAAATCCTCTGAAAAGTTCAGACCGAGTGTTCTTATCTTCAAATCTCTCAGAAGCTTAGCCATTGATTTGAAGACATCTCCTTCCTCAATTGTCCAAGCGCATTGATAGAACTCCTCCATTCGACTTCCGTAAGGAGACAGCACGAATCTCTCTTCCTTCGTGAACAGGAACGCGGTTACTCTGCTTGCCCCATGGAACGAACCGGGAAGGAGTGTCTTGATTATCGGGTCTTCATTGTTCTCCCTTCCTATTACCATCCAGGCATCAAATTCCTCTTCTTCGAGAAGTCCCGGCAAAACACTGTTCAATCTATATTGCAGGATTTCGTTGTACTCAACAATCCGTTGTTCTTCCGAGGGCATATTCTCGCTAATCTCTTTATATTGATCTGCAGAACTATTCATCAATATCTCCATCATCTTTGCCTATCGGGATATCTATCTCTGAGTTCTTAAGAAGCTTTTTGAGAAACTCATCATTCTCCTTTAGAAAACTCTCTTCAGTAACTAGACGGATGCCCATTGGTCCTTTGCTTCTTATCCTCAGTTTCTTGTGTGCGCTTTTCTGTCGGCTAATGAGTTTGTAAGTAATACCGTTGACTTCGACAAATCCCTTGACCTCCAATATATCACCTCCTGAGATAATCTATCATTTATGATTCGCAAAACAAAGAACTGTGCTCTCTTGCGTTGCAGGAAAGATACGGAGTAGAATAGAAAAGCCGTGAATGAAAGGAGAAGGAATTGCTTTTTCAGACCGAACCAGGAAGATTTCAGAGTCTTGATTACCTTTTCGGAGAGCTCGCTCAAAACCTCGCATATCTTTCGATCCTCCATCAAAACACCCGGGGAGCGGTCTACACTGATAACCCCGACGAGCCACAATTGGCTGTTGTATGGAACTGCTGTGATACTGTACTAATCGGAGGAGATATTGTCGGGGCTGCAGATTCGATACTTCTTGAGTTCTTCTCTGAAACGCTAATCCCCGAAGCAAAAGCGAGAGGGATACCTTCACTGAACGTCTATTCAGCTACTGATTTTTTTGAGAGACTTGGAGATCTTCTTGGGTTAATGAATCCCAGAAAAAAGATAAAAAGATAGCTCTTTCAGTTGCGTCAACTAGACACTCGAGATGTATCAGGTTTCATGATGGATCATTTCCTACAGAGGATTACGGAAAGAACGTTTGAGACAGGACTGGTCAACTCCCTCGCTGTTGAGGGATGGATATATTCATTCTAAGAAGATCTCGATTCCTTCATTGATAAGAGCGATGGCTACATGATAGTCAGGGATGGTGTAATACTAAGCTGGTGCATAGGTGTTTACAGATCCGATGATAGAGTTGAAGTTGGTTTGGAGATGGTCGCAGAGTATAGGAAGAGGGGATTTGGTTTGGCCGTATCACGGGCATACACAAATGAATTCCTGTCCAGGGGGCTGATAATTGACTGGCTCTGCAACTACGAAAACTTGCCATCAATTTGAATTGCTAAGGATCTTAGATTCGAAGAAAAGGCAGAGGATTCAGTCTATGAAATAAGGCTCTGAAAGAGGTGATATGATGAAACATTCGAGACTAATCTGCACTGCTTGCGGAAAAGAGTATTCTCAAGAATACTTCCGCTGCACGTGCGGAGAACCATTGGAAATCGTAATCGAAAACCAGAAGCTCATTAAGCTTCAATTCAGAAGATCAGAAATGTTGGAGAGCTTTTCTCATCTTTTACCAGAACTGAAGGATAACAACTTTCTTTCGATGGGAGAAGGATTGACCCCACTAACAAGACTGGAGAATACCACTCTTGATGGACTGGAACTGTTCGTTAAGAACGAGTCGATAAACCCCACCTGGTCATTTAAGGATCGGGGAAGCTATCTGGCAACGCTTGACGCTATAAATCAAGGATACAGACAAATCGGCACAGTCTCTACGGGCAACATGGGGGCTTCCGTCGCCGCCTATGGAAAGAGAGCAAATCTGAGAACAACGATCCTGATTTCAGATTCCATTCCAGAAGAGAAAATAGCTCCAATCGCAATATATGGACCAAGAGTCCTCAAGGTTACAGGAGACTACGGTGACTTGTACCACAAGTCTGTAGAAATTGGCGCGAAAGCCGGGATTTACATGGCAAATTCAGATGTTCCAATGAGGGTTGAAGGCTCGAAGACGATTGCGTTCGAGATATTTCTTCAGTTAGGTGAAAAGGTTCCTGACTTTATTGTTGTTCCAACAAGTTCTGGAGGCAATTTGAGGGGCATCGAAAAAGGCTTTCGCGAACTAAAGAAATTTGGATTCTCGAATACCCTCCCGAGAATTGTTGTAGCGCAGGCGATGGGATGCTGCCCCATACATCTGGCCTTTTCACAAGGGGCTGAAACTGTCTCGCGATTTATTGATCCTTGTACTGTCGCTCACGCTATCGAGAATCCTTTCCCTCCAAGCGGGAACGCAGTACTGAAGATTTTGAGAGAAACTGATGGAATAACTGTCGCAGTAGATGAAGCGAGTATCCTTAAAGCTCAAAGAGATCTGGCTGAAAAGGGGCTCTTCGCCCAACCAGCCAGCGCTGTGCCTTTGGCAGCTTTGAACAAACTGCAAAAAGAAGTGAATATGAAGAGAGCTGTTGTTGTTGCAGTTCTCACAGGGTCAGGGCTGAAGTACCCCACAATTCTTGAGAAGCATCCTTCGAAGATAGAAATAACTGATCTTATCTCTCTTGGAGAAACCCTAGAACGGAATCCTAACTGTATCCAGTAAGGAGATCGGCAAGCAACCGGCTTTGTCCCGGACAGAGTTCAATCAAAAAATCAGTAATTATTGTCAGTCTTATACTAAGAACGCTATACGATTTCATTATGTAATTATTTACGTCCCTATTACCCTCTCTAGAAAAGACTTATATTCTGTCTTAATTATGATTATCTCTTCTTGACAGGTGCACTCCACTTACCTATAATAGATTTGTAGATGTTGAGTTGGTGGCAAGGAGGGAAATCAGATGGCAAATAAGGAATACACAGTTGGTATTGACCTTGGAACTACAAATTCAGTTATTTCGTGGGTGAAGCCGGACGGTAACGTTGAGGTCATTCCCAATGCTGAGGGGAATCGAACCACCCCATCGATAGTTTCTTTCAGCAAAACGGGAGAGATCATTGTCGGCGAACCCGCCAAGAGACAAACGATACTAAATGCAGACAGAACAGTAAGATCTGTGAAGCGAAAAATGGGTTCCGACTACAAGGTGAAGATTGATGATAAGGAATACACGCCTCAGGAGATAAGCGCTTACATTCTGAAGAAGATGAAGGCCGACGCCGAGGCTTACCTCGGAGGAAAGATAACACAGGCGGTAATTACTTGTCCCGCATACTTCAACGATGCTCAGAGGCAGGCCACAAAAGAGGCTGGTATTATTGCTGGACTGGAAGTCCAGAGGATCATTAACGAACCAACAGCAGCTGCCGTAGCTTACGGAATCGACAAGAAACGCGGCGATAAGAAGATCATAGTATATGATTTGGGTGGAGGAACCTTCGACGTCTCCGTATTGGATATAGGTGACGGTGTAGTTGAAGTCTTGTCAACGTCGGGCAACAACCACCTCGGTGGAGATGACTTCGACCAGAGGTTGATTGACCATATAGCAGAAGACTTCAGAAAGAAGAACAACGTTGATCTTCGAAAAGACAAACAGGCGTTCCAGAGGCTTAAGGATGCCGCAGAAAGAGCAAAGATAGAGCTTTCTTCAAAGTTTGAAACGGAGATTTCTTTGCCTTTCATAACTGCAACTGCCGATGGACCATTGCATCTTGAAATGAAGATAACTAGATCGACACTAGAATCTCTGATAAAGGATCTTGTGGAAGGCACCAGAGAGCAGATAGAGAGAGCAATGAGCGATGCAAAACTCTCTCCGAAAGAGATAGATGAAGTGCTTCTTGTAGGAGGTTCAACAAGGATTCCAATGGTTCAAAGTTTCATCAAATCGATCTTCGGCAAAGACCCGAACAAGAACATAAATCCAGATGAGGCCGTTGCTATCGGAGCAGCTCTGCAAAGCGGAATACTGTCCGGCAGTGTAGAAAGTGATCTTGTGCTCGTAGATGTCACTCCTTTGACTTTAGGAGTAGAAGTAATGGGCGGTTTGATGGAACCGATCATCGAGAGAAACTCTACCGTTCCAGTCAAGAGATCGAAGGTTTTCACTACAGCGGCCGACGGGCAGACGGAAGTGGAGGTAGCGGTCTACCAGGGAGAAAGAACTATGGCAAGAGACAACATGTCTCTTGGAAGCTTCAAGCTTACCGGAATTGCTCCCGCTCCTAGAGGAGTTCCTCAGATTGAAGTGACTTTCGATATTGACAGCGATGGAATAGTTCACGTCTCCGCAAAAGACCTGGGAACCAATAGAGAACAATCCATGGTGGTAAGTGGAAGACAGAAGATGTCAGAAGAAGAAATAAAGAGAGTGGTAGAGGAAGCAAAGAAATACGAAGAACAGGACAAACAAAAGAAACAGGAAATTGAGTTGAAGAATCAAGCCGATCAGCTTGCATATAGTATAGACAAACTCCTTAGTGAGAGCGGCGACAAGATATCCTCTGAGGACCGAGGCAAGCTCGAAGGCCTCGTGAAGGACCTGAGGGACGCGATCAACGAAGACAACATTCAGAGAATAAAGCTGTTATTTGATCAGCTTCAGAAGGAAAGTATGAGAGTTGGACAGAGTGTTTACCAGAAAGCCCAGGCTCAAACTCCTGCAGACGGAGTCACACAAGAAGGTGAAAATAATGATAGTGACAGTGGTACCGAGTATATACCGCCGGAAGACAGTAAATAGCAGAAATCATAGAGATCCTAAGAATGGAGGTGTTAATATGTTGGCTATCAGAAGAGGAAGTGATGTTTTCAGACCTTTCGAGGAGATTCAAAGAGAGATGGACAGACTCTTTAATGAAGCCTTCAGAGGCCTGAATGATCAGTCGAAAGAAGCTGGGATGTTCAGTCCGGAAGTTGACATCTACGAAAAGGATAACTCAGTTTTTATCGAAATGGACATCCCTGGAATCAAGAAGGATGAACTCGAAATCAAGGTAGAAGATGATGTTCTCTCAATCAAAGGCGAGAAGAAGCTTGAAAGAGAGGAAAAAGAAAGAGACTACCATCGCTACGAGAGATATAGCGGAGCGTTCCAGAGAATATTCAGGCTTCCTGAGTACGTTAAGAGTGATGATGTCAAGGCGAAATACGAAGACGGTGTCCTAAAACTCGAGCTTCCCAAAAAAGAAGAAGTCAAGAAAGAAGCTATCCAAGTAAAGATCGATTAACGTTAGAGAAAAACTAAGGGGGCGCTTTCGGGCGCCCTTTTTTTGGAGGTGCAGTGATGATCAACTATGAAGAATACACCGAAAAGGCGAAGAAGATTCTTCTGGATGTCCAGGATATCCTAACCAGATACAGGCAGAATCAACTCGCATCGGAACATATACTTCTTTCCATGCTCGAGGACGGGGATAATATTGCCATCGAGATACTGAACGGGAAGAACATCAGCATAGATTCTCTGAAGAAAGATGTTGAAGAAGTCATCGGCCGTTATGGAAGTAGCCGAGAGTCAACAAACCAGATATATATCACTCCGGAGGCCAGGCACATCCTCGAGAATGCCCGAAGTGAAGCGAGAAGAATGCATGATTCGAAAACTGGAACCGAACATATACTTCTGGCGATGGTACGGGAGACCTCTGCTGTTGCAAGCAGACTCCTGTCCAAATACGGGATCAATCTCGATAATATATACACATTGATTCTCAAGGGCCGAACAAAAAGCGGCGCAGAAGAGGATGAGAATCTTTCTTCCTTGAAGAAGTTCACAATCGATCTTACTCAGCTTGCAAAGGAAGGCAAGCTTATGCCAGTTATTGGTAGAGAAGATGAAGTCAGAAGGGTAATACAGATTGTTGGAAGGAAAACCAAGAACAATCCCGCGCTCGTCGGAGAACCGGGAGTTGGAAAAACCGCAATTGTAGAAGGTTTGGCTCAACGTATTGTGAGTGGCGATGTCCCCGAATACTTGAATAACAAGAGCGTCCTGGCTCTGGATATGGGTAGACTGGTCGCCGGAACGAAATTCAGAGGAGAATTCGAAGAGAGAATGAAGGACATCATCGATTCAGTGAGAAAACTCTCTGGTGAAGTAATCCTGTTCATAGATGAGATACATAGCGTAGTAGGAGCTGGCTCAGCCGAGGGATCTATGGATGCTGCAAATCTCTTGAAGCCAGCTCTTGCCAGAGGCGAACTACAATGCATCGGTGCAACAACTCTTGATGAATACAGAAAGTACATCGAGAAAGACAGAGCCCTCGAAAGACGTTTTCAGCCTGTGATGGTCGATCAGCCGACCCCTGAGGAAACCTATAGAATTCTTGAGGGACTGAAATCTACTTACGAGAAGCACCACGAGATAAAAATCGAAGATGATGCTTTAAAAACAGCCGTCGACCTTAGCGTGAAGTACATAACTGACCGTTATCTTCCAGACAAAGCAATAGATCTTGTTGACGAAGCGGCTTCATTTGTGAGACTTCAAACGGGTTACATGCCGGAAAGACTAAGACTTCTTGACCGTCAGCTCAAGGACCTCGACTCTCAGATAACCTCACTTGCAGAAAAGGGAGAGTATCAGGCTGCTGCAGAGTTGAAAACGGAGGCCGAGAGAAAAAGCAGAGAATTTCGCGAAGAGAAAAAGAAATGGGAGTCAGATGAGTCATTTGGAAAGGCCGTAACACCAACTGTGGTAGCTTCTGTAGTTGAACAGTGGACGGGAATTCCGGCTGGAAAGATGCTTCAATCCGAGCGCGAAAAGCTTCGCGACCTAGAGTCAATAATCCATGAAAGGTTCATGGATCAGGAAGAAGCAGTGAACGTCGTCTCTCAAACAATCAGACGAGCCAGAGCAGGCCTCAATGCTCCTCATAGGCCATGGGGTTCTTTCATGTTCCTGGGTCCAACCGGAGTAGGAAAGACGGAACTTGCAAAGGCACTTGCCTTCATCCTATTCGGTAGCGAAGATGCTATCGTCAGGATTGACATGTCCGAATACATGGAAAAGCATACTGTTTCCAGACTTATAGGCGCTCCTCCCGGCTATGTAGGCTACGAAGAAGGTGGTCAACTAACTGAAGCGGTAAGAAGGAGACCTTATTCTGTTGTGCTTCTTGATGAGGTTGAGAAGGCTCACAAGGAAGTTCACAACGTGCTGCTACAGATAATGGATGACGGTCGGCTAACAGACGGAAAGGGAAAGACCGTCTCATTCTCGAATACGATCTTAATCATGACAAGTAACTTGGCCTCTAAGGAACTAACTGAAATGAGTGATGAGAACCAAATGAAATCAGTTGTGGGGGAGATCTTACGAAGAGCTTTCAGACCCGAATTCATTAACAGATTGGACTCAATAGTGCTATTCAGACCACTAGACGAAAAAGCTATGGAAGGCATAGTCAAGATGAGGATAGCAGAAATGCAGAAAAGACTCGCTGAACAGAAGATTTCTGTTGAGATCAGCAAGGAAGCACTTGGGTATCTAGCAAAAGAAGGTTATGACAGAGAATACGGTGCTAGGCCAGTTCGAAGGTTGATTGAGAAATCTGTGGAAGGACCGATTGCCGATATGATAATCGATGGATCTCTGGTTGAAGGAATGAAAGTGATAATTGATTTGAGAGCCTCTGAAGTTATCATAAGACCGGAAAAAGCATTGTAAGTGAACTTATCGGCTTTTGAGAATAACTAATAATGATATCATCTTCTTAGGAGGTGCTTAATGGACAAAGTCTTCTTCACTTACAAGATCCCCGATGAAGGTATGCTTCTTCTGAAAGGCTATGATATCTATGGAAACACTGAAGACAGATTTCTTAAGAAAGAAGAGATAATTCGTGAAGGCAAAGACGCGTCAGCACTGATAACTCTTCTCTCGGACAAGATTGATTCAGAAGTCATATCTTCACTGCCAAAGTTAAAGGTTATCGCAAACTACGCAGTCGGGTACAACAACATCGATATTGAGGAGGCAAGAAAGAGAGGAGTACGAGTCACCAATACGCCGGAAGCTCTTACCGATGCCACTGCAGATTTGACAATGGCACTCATTCTGGCAACCAGCAGAAGAATCGTAGAGGGAGACAGTTTCATTAGAGAGCGCAAATTCGTTGGATGGAAGCCAGATTTGCTAACCGGCCCTTCTCTCTCCGGGAAGAATCTGGGCATAATCGGACTTGGCAGAATTGGAAAAGCTGTAGCGAAAAGGGCTAAAGCGTTCGGAATGAATGTCTTTTATTTCAACAGAAAACCACTTCTTTCTCAAGAAGAAGAGAGATTCAATGTAAGGCATATGAGTCTTGAAGAGTTACTGAAGAGTTCTGATTTTCTGTCGCTTCATGCTCCTCTAACTAAGGAAACCTATCACTTGCTGAACGAGAAGAGGCTCTCATTGATGAAGCCAGGAGCCATTCTAGTTAATACTGCCAGAGGTGAGATCATCGATGAAAGCGCACTGATAAAGGCGCTTAAGACCGGAAGACTAGCCGCAGCTGGCCTAGACGTATATGAAGAAGAACCTTATGTGCCTCAAGAGTTGATAGAACTGAACAACGTGGTTCTTCTTCCCCATATTGGATCTGCCACCAGTGAAGCAAGAAAAGAGATGGCAATTATTGTAGGACGCAACGTTGCAGCCGTTCTTGAAGGAAAGGAGCCACCTAACCCTGTGGTTTGATCACTTGGTCAAGAAGTACCATATCGGACCATGATATCTGTTGCCGGCTGCATCGACTGCTACGATTTGCCAGTAATATATAGTGTTTGGAGATAGTCTGTCTACGAAGTAAGTACTTGAGTTCGTTGTCGCATAAAGCTGCGGAGTCGGGGATGTTCCAAGGTAAAGATTGTAACTGACGACATCGATAAACGGCGATGACTTAAGACTAACTCTTGCTCCGGAATCCCTGTTTGATATCCAGAGATCTAGATTGCTCAACACAACGGAGCTGTTCCTGATAACAACGTCCCAGCTCAACACCACACTACCGCCATAGACAAAGGTTCCGTCTTGCAAATAAGTGTTAAAAACAGTTTGCGGTTCCTGATACATAGCACTTGCAGCAGCGACGATAAATATCGTCATTAGAACAGCAAAGAAGACTCTTTCCATAGTCCGCACCTCCAATTCATCAGACTGTGGATCGGTCTGCAAAGTTTATTAATCAGAAGGGAGAGTGAGATCATGAAAGTAAAAAACGTTGGAGAAGTTTACAGATGCGAGATATGCGGAAACGTAGTTGAAGTGAAAGAAGCCGGCGGAGGAGAACTCGTCTGTTGCGGAGAACCGATGAAGCTTGTTCAGAAATAAGAAGAGCCCCATAAGGGGCTCTTCTCCTAAAAATACATGTCGAATCTCAAGAGGACGGGAAGAGGCCAGAGGAAAAGTGAGAACTTGAACCTATCTGTCATCTTGGTCACATCAATAAAACCTATTTCTGGAGAGAGTCTTGTTTTGAATCTATCTGTTGACTCATAGAAAGAGAACATAAATTGTCCTCTAAGGCCCATGGAAAGCATGTACCTTCTGCCAAACAAGTTGAAAGAAAGGCTTTCAATCCCAGGTTACTAAACGACGACCAATACCCGCTTCGAGACCTGAGATTTTCCCGAGCGCACCCGAATATGACAAGTCAGGTCCTGCGTAAAGTATTGTTGGAGTAAATCGAAGACTGCCGGTTTGAGAGCCACCGAAGACTTCAAGACCCAACCTGTAGTAGCCATTTACAGAGAAAATACCTGGAAGCAATGGAAAATAGACAACTGAACCTCCAATATTGTTCGCGGTGAAATAGCTCCCAAATGAAACTGACGCAACAATCATCACGATTATGAAAAGTACGATTATTCTCAGCTTCACTACACCATCTCCATAAAAGTTTTGCACTATTAATCATACATTCCGTCCACTCTTGGGAGAAATGACTTAAGCAAAATTGAAGTGATCTTTGTCTCCCTAATTCTCATAGAAGACACTCTGAACACATAGGTTTCTTTGACCTCCTTGAGGACTCTCCTTCGATTTCTTTCCGGCAAAGGTTTCATGCCAAACATACCTTACACAAAAGGAATTTCTCCTTCAAGAAACAGATACAGAAATAGTTGATTATAGTACCATAAACTTGCTGGAGGTTGATCGATGAACAAATCCAATCTTTCCAGAAAAGAGATAGTCTCCTCCCTAGAAGAAGCAGTAAAAAGTAGAGGATCTGTTATGGGAAACGGTATACTGAGAGTGGACTCCTTTCTGAATCATCAGATTGACCCTTTACTTATGAAAAGTGCTGGAGAACTGATAGCTGACTTTTTCAGAGATTACGAAGTCACAAAAGTATTGACTGCCGAGAGTTCCGGAATAGCTCCCTCTCTAATGGCTGCTTGTGAATTGGGAGCTCAGCTTGTTTTCGCACGGAAGAGGAGGCCCATTACGATGCAACATTATCTTAGCGAATCGGCTCCTTCTCATACAAAAGGGGGAGTAGTGGAACTAAATGTTTCCCTTGATTATCTTGGCAAAGAAGACAGAGTAATAATCGTTGACGACTTCTTGGCAAGCGGCAAGACTATTGAGGCTCTTGCAACGCTTACTCTAAGAACTGGTGCATCCTTAGTAGGCTTCGCGGCAGTAATAGAGAAAACTTTTGAAGAGGGGCGCTCTCTACTCGAGAAGTTCAGCGTTCCTGTACTTGGAATTGTGAGAATTTCCTCTCTCAATCCACTTTCTTTTGCTGTGAATCAACCCTAGAAATACGCGCAAAACTGAGCGCCAAGACTTACAAACGAAAGGAACAACCTGTCTCCATCGAAAGAATTGGTCAAAGACCAGTATCTCGAACCGGCTCTCACGTAATAAAACGGGCCTTCAAAGTGGAGCCCTGCATAAAAATCGATAAAGCCGTTCCCTTTGCCGAGCCCTGTTGCTACCTCTAAGGCAACGAAAACCTGATCATTCATCTTTAACTTTATATCTGCTGCCGGACCAAAACCAAAATCAGTCTTCTTGCGGCTGTATTGCTCTGAACCCGTAAGATCAATCTGCTTGAATAACAGACGTCCTTGAACTCCAAGTTGAAGAGAAAAACGATCCAGAACGGGGAGAGCATATCCGTAAGTTATTGAGAGCACATCTTGCCTAAACATTGATTCGTAAGTAATTAGTGATTCTGTTCCTGTTGCTTCGAGTGAGCTGTTCACGGAGAAGTGTATAATACTCACTTCGATCAGGTGTTCCTGGAAAAACTCATATCCTGCAGTCGGAATGAAGTACGCGCGAAAGTTGCTTCTGTCGAGAAGATCAGTTTTCCCCGAACCAGCTTGTTCAAGAAATCCATTCCAAGGCATCGCAAAACCACTTTCTGCCTTCAGTTCAAATTTCGCACAACCGAGAACTGCAAGAAGCCCCATGAAGGCGAAAAGACAGAGTCTTCTTGATATCATGATCTAAGCAACCCCTTATCTATCATCCAGCCGGTAATTACTCTGACTTTTTCAATTTCCACATCATAGTGAATGCTGGCAAGAAGCTCTACGGATTCCCTACCTCCGATCAAGGCAGCTCCCCCTACCACAAAATCCGCGATGCTGGCGAAATCTATAGCCAGCTCCTCCTTTAGCTCTTGAGGAAATGTCTTAATCCATTCTAGGCCCAGAGAACTCTCGAATGTTGGTTCTAGAGGGCTTAACGAGGGGAGATTGTCTGAATTGCTGAAAATCTTTCTGAGTGAATCTCCCTCGAAATTAGAGATGAGAAGATCATAGATATCGTCACTTCCCTCCCTTCCAGCTATTCTGTTTAGAATCTGATATAGCTCGCCAATCATCCTGCCCCTAACACTTAGAAGCACATTAGGATCAGGCTGGACAAGCTGGTCGAGAGTTTCTAAAGCTGATAACCCCACCCATTCCAGCTCCATTTCGTCCATCATGCGAGGTGTGTCGAAATCAGAGTGATAGTATCTATCTGGCAGATGGCCCATAAACGGAGAAGGAATTCCTAGAGTCGTGAATACGCAGTGATCAGATCCGGCCATAAATGGGATCTCGCCAAATCTCTTCAATGGATAACCGGAACTAGACGGCATATTCCTTTCTATGTTGTAAGCAAGAGTCCTTCCCCATCTCTGAGGAAGATATGGTGGCACTTTCGAAAGAATGAAGGTTGAACCTGTCTTATCCTGATCGGCACCAACCATATCGAGGTTTATAGTGCAAACAGGGAGACGGCTCTCATTCTTGAGTTGAAGAGCATACGGAACACTACCTAGATACTCGGGAACCAGAGCAACCTTTACGGAATACGGGAATCCGCTGTCATTAAGAACCTTTGCAATCTCTGCAGCGAGAGCCGCACCGCTCGCATTGTCATCGGCCCCAGGAGAGGGGTGACATAGATGAGCAGTCAGAAGAACCTCAGGACCTTCGTTGAAGCCTGTTGCGTCTATCTGCAGAATCTCTAATTCGCCCTCTGTAAGTCTCGTTTCGGCCCTGAATCTTACAAGTGAAGAGCTCCTTTTTACGCGTTCAGACAGAAGATCGAATTTCTCCTTCGACACAGAAAACGCAACTGTATTCCTGTTTGCGGATTCTCTATCGTGTGGAATAGTCAGAAAGTTGGTCATTTCAGGTAAACTATCCAGGCTACGGCCAATTTCCTCAAAAGCCTTCCTCATGTGGCATAAGATAAGACACCTCGCTCCACCCTCAACTACTGCGTTTTGAAAGACCTTTGCCGGATCATCATTTGCCAAAACCGCCTTTTTCGAATAGTCTCCTTTACCATCATAGATAACCAGAGGAAGCGTTTCCCAGCCTTCTGTGCTCCCACTCCCCGAGACAAGGGAAACCTTCGTGACTGCTGTCGAAGTTATGAAAACCCTTTCGGGATCTTCCAGCCACAGTTCTCCATATATCGGTTCCCATGCAAGAGTAGACAGAGTATTTCCCGTTCTCGTAACTCCGTCTGCCGGGTAACTGAATATCTTGAATCTTTCCTCCGGAAGTCCCCCACGAAGAAGGTAATCAATAACGGCATGCATTGATTTGGTGTAATCCCTGCTTCCTCTCACTCTGTGATACCCAGAAAGCATCTCAATAAGTGACTTAACTCTAGCTCCTTCGAGTCTTCGGTTCAACTTTCACCACCTCTTTTCGACATAAATCATCTTCCGTGTCATGCCGCCATCAATAATCAGATTGGCACCCGTAATGAAAGAGGTCTCATCACTTGCCAGGAAAAGGCACGCTTTCCCTATGTCCTTTGGTCTGCCTACTCTACCCACGAGATGTTTTTTATGAGCGGTCTCACTCAGACTGGAACTACTATTGGCTCCCCTGTCTGTAACGTCAATCATTCCAGGGCTGATAGCGTTTACCTTATCTTTGGTCCAAGACTAATAGCCAGTGAATGTGTAAGAGCCAGTAATCCACCTTTTGAAGCCAAGTAAGGTTCTGAGTCTTGTTCAGACATTAGTGCTCTGGTTGAGACAATGTTAACTAAACTGGGAGCTTCAGAATTCATCAGATAAGGAACACAGTACTTAGTCATCATATAA
>NZ_DJGL01000099.1:0-8513 GCF_002432735.1 Mesotoga sp. UBA5847
GTCGAGACGTTCGCTGCGCTCACGAGAAGACGAGAACTCTCTCCTGGGTTCTGTCTCTTTTTTTGTGTAAACCCCTTTTTTGTAATGGGTTTAAGAATCAGCTTATGTACTTAGCTAATCTTTCATACTTTATCACAAGTTGAGTAAGGATCTTTGACCATTCAAGTGGTCTTACTGTCCATTTCTTTGTTATATTTATTATTGCTAGATAAGCCATCTTTAAGAGAGAAGTATCCGTAGGAAAGACTCCCTTATTGTTCGTTACCTTCCTCAGTTGTCTATTAACTGATTCAATGGGATTAGTTGTATAAACCAATCTTCTCAGTTCCTCTGGATATTGAAAGAAGGTTGAAAGAGATTCCCAGTTTTCCTTCCAGCTTTTTATTGACAAGTGGTATTTGTCTCCCCACTTCTCTTCTAGTGCAAGCAATGCTCTCGTTTCTTTTCATTTGATCGTCATCAGTTAGTCTTTTCTCTTTCGTACTTGACGATTATCTCTTCAAGCACTTTCGCGGCCATTCTTACGGTCGGCTCACATCCGATAACTTCATCCCTGTACTTTTCTTTAAGTACTTTGCAATCAAGATGACCGTATCTCTTCTCGAATTCCTCAAGGAATTCTTCGGCGATACGTTTCATTTTCTCTTGTTTCTCGAATTCTTCACTGTTGAAAAGAATGCCAATCACCGCGAGGGAACCCGTTACTGCACCGCAAACGCTTCCGACTCTCATTCCTCCCCCGAAGGCACCCATGGTGTCGAACGCTTCTTTGGGAAGATTTAGATTGAATTCCTCGTTTGCTCCGTAAACCATCGCCTCTGCACAGTTTCTCTCTAGATCGTTTCTTGAATACTCCCTTCCTACAGCATCTTCAAGCATAATATACTCCTTCCTGACAGTCGGCTCCAGAACAAGACGGCATATCGATAAGTGTGCATTACGTATCACTTCTGATAGAATCTAAATATATTACTGAACTAAGGAGGTCTTTCATGTCAATACTACTAAAGAATGGTACAGTTTACCCTATCACATCCGATCCATTCAAAGGCGATGTCCTGATCGGTAACGGAAAGATTGAGCGGATAGGCCAGGGAATAGAGGAACCTGATGCAGAGGTAATTGATGCTTCGGGAAAGTATATTTTCCCCGGTTTCATTGATGCCCACTCTCATATTGGAATCTATGAAGAGGGTGTAGGCGGCTATTACGGAGATGGAAACGAAGCGACAGATCCTCTTACTCCCGATGTTTCAGTCGTTGACGCGTTTAATCCTCAGGATGCCGCAATAAAGCGCGCGTTATCAGGAGGAGTCACTACTGTCATGGTTGTTCCCGGTAGTGCGAACCCGGTCGGGGGTCAGGGCGCTATCTTCAAGTTCAAGAAAACCCTGATAGTCGACGACATGGTTGTCCGCGCTCCAGCAGGTTTGAAGATGGCGACAGGAGAGAACCCCAAGAGAGTCTACGGAGAAGGTTTCAAGAAAACGCCTTCCACTAGACTGGGAACGGCAGCTGTTATCCGTGGTTACTTCACAAAAGTCAGGGCCTACATTGAGAAGAAGAAGGCTGCTGAGAAAGAGGGAAAGCCCTTCACGGATATAGACCCGAAACTTGAGGTAGGAGAAAAAGTGCTCAAGAAGGAAATCCCCGCAAGAATTCACGCTCACAGACAGGATGATATTCTGACTGCAGTAAGGCTATCAAAGGAGTTTGATTTTGATCTTGTTGTGGAGCACGCAACTGAAGGCTACAAGATAGTAGATTTTCTCAAGAATAACAATGTTCCGGTTGTTCTTGGACCTATTTTCGGTTTTCGAACGAAACTCGAGCTTAAGGACATGAGTTACGATGCGCCAAGAATACTCAACGAAAAAGGCGTCCTGGCAGCTTTCATGTGTGATCATCCAGTCATTCCTCTTGAAAATACGAACGTTCAACTCGGTGTGGCTTTACGTTACGGCTCCAAAGAGGACGATCTATTCAAGATGGTGACGATAAATGCTGCGAAGATTTTGAAGATAGATGAGAGAGTTGGATCACTTGAAGTTGGAAAAGACGCAGATATTGCTATCTGGACTGATCATCCATTCAACCTTTCGGCGAAGGCAGAGAGAGTATTCATTGAAGGTGAAGAAGTATATAGCGATCTTTGATAAACGCTTTCTGTAAATATATCGAATTATTTGATGCGATTTAGGATCAAGCTTTGCCCGCGCTCTTCGTTGCGAGAGAAGAGTTCGTGGATTTAATTTGAGTGGAGGCCTTTTCAGGGGATAGGCTTCTCGTTTGAACCGGGAGCGCGAATCCAAGAAACTCAATGTAAGTGAAGCATTTGCCGAGAATTTCGCGAGGTGGGAATGGTCTGATGCACCATTTAAGAAACAAAAACTAGGCAATTGGACAAGCCTCTCTTGACAATTCGGCTTTGTGCGAGGTCTTGGAAAACCGAAACCTTTAACTCTCTTGTAGCCAGGTTGGGTGACTCTCACGAAATAGTAAGGGGTGGGTTCTATGAGTCGTTCTTGTTGAACAGAGAGAGATGCCGAGATAAACTGGTCCTTATTGATTGCGCAATTCTCGCCGTCATGCAGCAGCTCCTGAGGATTTTAACCATTCGACCAGGACGATGTCAAAGAAGCGGCATCTCGTCATGACCCAAGGATTCTCGTCATGAATTCGCTGAGACAAAGCGTTTCAAGTATGCTGGCGAGTTCTCTTGACTAGCCTGCGTGGTAAAATTGATATTACAGCGGGATAAGTAATCGAGTCCATGTTTTCAATGAGAATACTCTTTCGTTATAACAACTACGGTAAAGTGACTTAGACCGACAGCTGAACAATGAGGTCAAATCAACTCTAGGTAATGTCACGGCAGTTTTCGCAGTCTCTTATCCCGCAGATTGAACTGTTTCGCGCGAACGTTCTATTACGGAAACAGAGTCATGGGTATCTTAAGAAAAAAGGAAGTGAGATCTTGAGAGTTCTGTTGGTTTACCCTGAATACCCGGAGACATTCTGGAGTTTCAAGCATGCTTTGAAGTTTGTTTCTAAGAAAGCGGCGTATCCCCCACTTGGTCTCATGACCGTTGCTGCCATGTTGCCCGAAGAATGGGAGAAGAAGCTCATCGATATGAACACGGACACTCTGCGTGATGAAGATATCACAGAATCCGACTACGTAATGATTAGCTCGATGGACATTCAGCTTGACTCGGCAAAGAAGGTCATTCAAAGGTGCAGAGAGCTTGGTGTCAAAACTGTAGCGGGCGGGCCGCTTTTCACAACCAGACCCGAGGAGTTCAGTGAAGTCGATCATCTTGTTCTTGGCGAGGCAGAAATGACTCTGGCTCCGTTTCTTCATGATTTAGAGAAAGGCCAGGCTAAGCACATTTACAGATCTGACGGCTTTCCAGATATCGGAACCAGCCCCATTCCAAACTGGGCGCTTCTTGACATGAGAAAGTACTCTTCAATGAACATTCAATATTCCAGAGGTTGTCCTTATAATTGTGAGTTCTGTGACATTGTTCTGCTAAACGGACGAATTCCCAGGACGAAGAGCGCGGAAAAACTCACTGCCGAAATGGAAGCATTATATGAGGCTGGTTGGCGCGGGGGAGTCTTCATTGTGGACGACAATTTCATCGGCAACAAGACGAAGCTGAAGAGAGAGATTCTTCCGGCAGTAGCCGAATGGATGAAAGAGAGGAATTATCCTTTTGTACTGAATACAGAAGTCTCAATTGATCTTTCGGATGACGATGAACTCATGAAACTCATGGTCGACGCAAATTTTGGAACCGTCTTCGTCGGCATAGAGACTACCGAGGAGGAAAGCCTTCTTGAATGCGGTAAGTATCAGAATCGAAACAGAGATTTACTCTCATCTGTAAAGAAGATGCAGCAGTTTGGGCTGCAGGTTCAGGGCGGATTCATTGTGGGCTTCGATCACGATAAGCCTTCGGTATTCAGAAACATGATCGATTTCATTCAGAAGAGCGGTATAGTGACGGCAATGGTTGGTGTCCTCACTGCGCCTACAGGTACAAGACTCTTCATGAGGTTGAAAGAAGAGAACAGGATCGCATCGGAGTTCTCTGGAAATAACACAAGCATTCTGACTAACATAGTTCCTAAGATGGGACTCAAGAACCTTGAAGACGGTTACTATGAGATACTTAAGAGCATCTACGCTCCTAAACCTTACCGTCAGAGAGTCATTACCTTTCTTAAGAACTATAAACCTAATACACCTAGACATGTAAGACCCCTTTCCGATAGTCTTAAGGCTTTTCTGAAGTCCCTATGGGTACTTGGAATCCGTGAAAGAGGCAGAATACACTACTGGCTACTGTTACTGTGGACGGCCTTCTTTAAGCCGTCGCTTTTCCCACTGTCGGTGGAATTTGCGATATACGGCTATCACTTTCGGAAATCCCTTTCCTTTGCCCTGTTTGGAGAGAGCGGGTCAATACCGCCCAGTCATGCAGAAAGAGATTCAGAGTGATCAAGCATATCGCGGGCGCGAAGTAGCTGACCGGTGAACTATCAGACTCTTTGTTCGTAAGAGGTTATAATTGAGTTCAGTCAAATATCCCGACTCAAAGGGACAATGGGTTGATAACAGCAATTCATTGTGGCAGGAGCGAGAGTATAGTAGATGTCGCGAAAGAGTGTGAAATTCGGAAGCTTTCTAAGAAATTACATAGATGATACCGAAAAGTTCAAGAAATGGCTTCAGTTAGGCATGGGATTTGAGAACCTCAGAAGAAGGCATTTTCCAGACAGGGGTCGACCTCGATTTGTCAATACGGTCAATCATCTAGCGCTTGAGGAAGTCTATTTTGCAATAAAGGGTATCAGTACCGTGTGGGTGAATCTCATGGCCCCTTCTGAGCTTCTTCTTTCTGCGGGTCTTAACCCCGTCTCTGCCGAAGGCATTTCTGGAGCGCTTTCGTCGATGCATCTTGAGGACACGGCGATAGCATATTCTTCACAGGCGGGAATAAGCGACTCCCTCTGTACGTTTCATAGAGCTTCTGTTGGAGTATCTATGAGAAAGCTTCTCCCCCCGCCAAAGTTGGTGATGACGACAAGCATTCTCTGCGATGGAAATCTTCCAACCTTCAAAAGAATAGCCAAGGAATACGATGTTCCTTTCATTTTGATAGATGTGCCAAGAGGTCGAAAGAGTGAGGCTGTAGGATACGTTCTCTCGCAACTGAAAGAAGTTGTCGGCACGATCGAAGAAATCACAGGGGCCCCCTTCAAAATGGATGAGTTGTCGTTGAGATTGTCTTATGAAAGAGAACTCATGGAAAACCTCGAGGAGTCGAAAGCCAGAACGGAAGACTCGTATCTGCCTCAGCACTTGTATGAACACATGAACTCGTTGTATGTACTTCATACTCTGGCCGGGGATGGGAGAATTGCGGCGGCCTCCAGAGGTATCCACGAAAGGCTTGAAGCGATTTCCGAAAACGCGAGGAAGATCCTCTGGCTTCACATTCCTCCCTATTACGATAATGAGCTTTTCAATCTCTTCGTTCCGGGATCGAAGAACCTCGTGGTTGCCAGTGAGCTCATGTGGGACTGGATGTATCCGGTTGATCCACAGCGACCACTTGAGAGTCTCGCAGAGAAACTTGTCTATAATCCTCTTTGTGGAAGCGTGGTCGATCGTGGAAACTTCTGCCTGGATCTTGCACGCAGCTTTAGGGTAGATGGAGTGATCCACTTTTCTCACTGGGGATGCAGACAGTCGGCCGGAGGAGTGAGTTACTTGAAGAGTATATTCGAAGAGGAGAGAATTTCCTTTCTTGAGTTGACGGGTGACTGTGTTGACCATTCATCTCAGGGAGCCGGGCAGCTGCGGACTAGGACAGAAGCATTCCTGGAAATTGTGGAGAAGAGAAGATGATCTATTATTCATGCAGCTACATACCAATGGAAGTGATGCTCGGAAGCGCCTGTGAATTCCACAGAATCACCTCCTCTGCTCCGACCTCTTGTCACGAACTTGGATGCAATTTGTGCGGTTATGCAAAGACCGTCTACAAAAAAGGGATGGAACTGAATTCAGATGATTGTCTCTTGATAGCCGACTCTTGTGATGCGATGCGCAGAGTCGGAGATCTTCTCTCAGAGCTTTCGTCAGCCAAGGTTTTCATCCTCAGACTTCCGTGGAAGAGAGATGCTGACGCGGTGAAATTCCTTTGCCGCGAGCTTGTCGGTCTGACAGCTTTCCTCCAGAACTCCGGTATTACAGTTGACCTGCATACTGGAATAAACCGATTCAACGATATTGTGGAGTATGTGCAGGCAAATGAAATGCTGGTTGAAGGGACGGAGTTATCAAGGCTTTACCTTTCGGCGCTAGATGGCAGGAAAGCCGAAGTGAGCCCTTCTATTGCCAAGAGCGATGGACCGGGAAAACGGATTGCACTTAGCGGCGGAGTGACTGATCTGAAAAGCTTCGATAATGCAGTGGAGAAGGCCGGCGCAATAACAGTATCAAATGAGACCTGCCTGGGAAGAAGACCGTTTTCTAGCAAGACCGCCGATAACATCGAACCACTGGTTGCGATTGCCGAACGTCTGCTGAGGTGGAGATCTCCTTGTGGTCGCTTCTCCGAGCCATTTCCAGCTTCAGATGACAGAGCAGATGCGACTGTCTTTGTGGTTCCTAAGTTTTGCGACTTCTTCGACTTTGTTCGTGCCGGCGACAACGGAAAGAGTTACAGAGTTGAACTCGATTTTCCTCTAAATTCAGATGGACAGCTGACCACAAGAATCGGGGCTTTGATGGAGAAGAGTGACTTCAGATCAGTATCGCATGCTGAGGAGGGAAGTACGGTGATTTACGCAGGAGTTGATTCAGGTTCTACGACTACCAATGGCGTTCTGGTTGACGGGAACGGCAGGATACTCTTCTCGAAGACTTTGAAAACGGGAATTAGGGCCTCGAATACAGCAGAAGTTCTTATACAGGAGATGACCGAATTCTCCCGCAAGAATGGAAATCAAATTGGAAAGTGCATTTCTACGGGCTATGGAAGGCTGCTCGTATCATCTGCAAGTGATAAGATCACAGAAATCTCATGTCACGCCAGAGGCGTTTTCGAACTCTACCCCGAAGCCCGAGGAATCATCGACATAGGCGGTCAGGACAGCAAAGTTATCCGATTGAATTCCGGGGGAAGTGTAGAAGACTTTGCAATGAATGATAAGTGCGCCGCCGGAACGGGAAGGTTTCTTGAAGTGATGGCTTCTGCTCTTGAGCTTGGCACCGAAGAGATGTCGTCGCTTGCCCGAAAATCAAAGAAGGACATTTCGATCAGTTCGGTTTGCACTGTATTTGCCGAGTCTGAAGTTGTTTCGCTGATAGGATTGGGAGAAAGAATTGAGGATATTTCGGCCGGTCTATTCAAGGCGATAGCAAGAAGAGTGGGAGCGATGTATTCAAGATTGGGATCTCCAGAACCTCTTGTCTTCACCGGAGGGGTTGCGAGAAACCCCGGGGTAGTGGAGGCTTTGAATAAGTTGTTTGGAACGGAGATCCTCATCCCCGAAATACCCGATATAATGGGAGCTTACGGCGCCGCTTTGTTCGCAAGAGAGTCGAGTTCCGAGAGCGACATTGGATGAGCTTTTGAACTTCGCAGTTCTATGATTTGTCAGTGATGTGTAGGAGGTATATTTCATGGATCACCATGAAGAACTACGCAAGATTCCGAGTATTAGTGAAGAGATTATTGAAGACATCTACCATGTGAGACCAACTAAGGATCCTGGATAGTCGATCACGAAAGTGAAGAGAGAATCATTAATCGGTTTGACGAAAAGGTCGATACAATTACCGCTGCTTCGGAGTTAGCTGGCAGCAGTCCTGAAGGCAAGTTAGTGATTCATGATTCCAAGGGAAATGTCGATAGAGACGAGACCGTAAGAATTAGGTAAGTCACTTCAGGAAAAATTCGGAGGCACGCGAGTTTTCATTCCAGTCGCAGTCCACACTCGTTTAAGCAGACACTGAAAATGAAGAGTCGTTGACCGTCCGAAAGCAAGGACGCGTTCACCGATAAGATCGAGAGGAGACGAGAGAAATCCTTTCGAGAAGTTCGCTTCGCCCACGGGACGGCCAGAATATTGAAGTCAGCCACTATTGAAACAAAACGAATTGCACTGACTAGTATATTTGTGTGCAATGCCGTCGGGCAAAGCCCGACTGGTCTGCATAAGCAGAGTCGTGCGCTCCGATCCTTCAGATCCGATCTTCATTTCTCTTTCCTGGTGACGCAAAGTCGAAACCCTTCCCTAACCTCATCCCGTTATTCTGACATGCTGGTCAGAATCTCGATCTTTGAAACAGTTGCCAGTGACAAGTTGCGAGTTGAATAAGAAAATGGTTGTCCGTTATGGGTTCTCCGTTCTCCAAGACCGAGAGTTGCAAGTTCCATGATGCAAGTTGCAGGAACGGTTATATGTAAACGGTTCTCCGTTCTCCGAAA
>NZ_DJGL01000041.1:0-1674 GCF_002432735.1 Mesotoga sp. UBA5847
TTCTGCATCTTGCAACTGATCTCTTGCTCTTACCAACCCCCTACCACGGCTCTCCCCTCTTTCAAAGATCGACAATCTTCCCTGGATTGAGCACATTGTTCGGGTCAAAGGCCTTCTTTATGCCGCGTATTAGTTCAAGCTGGGATTCATCGATTATCGATGCGAGATACTTCTTTCTCTTGATTCCTATACCATGTTCTCCGCTGATACAGCCCCCCAACTCTGTGGTTTCGTCAAAGAGCTCTTTCTCGGCCAGCGGGAGAGTTCTGTCCCATTGGTCTTGAGGAAGGTTCCCCTTTATGAAGGTTACGTGCACATTTCCATCGCCTGCATGACCAAAGGAGATCATCTCAAGACCATACTTCTCGGCTATCTCTTCGGAGGCTTTTATCAGTTTTGGTATACTTGCCATCGGAACGGAGACGTCTTCCATGCTGTGTATTGGGCTTATTGCAGCGAGGGCTTCAGCAATCGATTTTCTTGCCTTCCATAGTTTGTCTCTTGTATTTCTGTTGTCCGCCACGAAGGCCTCAAGACCGCCCGCTTCGATAGCGGCTTCTCCGAGTTTGACGTAATCATCGAATACCGAATCCTTGCTGTTGCCTTCTACTTCAATTATCAGATGGGCTCCGGCATCTGCGTATGGGAACTCCACATTCAGGAATCTGCAGGCTGCTTTGATAGATGAGGCGTCCATGAATTCAAGAGAAGTCGGAACAACTCCGGAGCCGCTCATTAGTTTCGGCACTGCTGATATCGCAGTATCAATATCTGGATAGGGCACGAGCAGTGCCACGGAATACTTCGGCTTCGGAAGGAGCCTTAGGATAATTTTGGTCACTATTCCAAGAGTTCCTTCCGAACCGACCAAGAGGTGGACGAAGTCAAATCCGCTGACATCTTTGAGCCTCTTCCCGCCGAAAGTTGTCACCTCACCGGAAGGTAGAACCACCTCGAGACCGTAAACGTGAAATCCGGTGGGCCCATACTTCATGACCTTATTTCCGCCGGCATTCTCAGCAACGTTACCCCCGATCGATGAGCTTTCGCTGCTGCAGGGATCCCCCCCGTAAACAAGGTTGTGCCTGTCTGCCAGTTTCTGGATCTCTCCGGTGATAACCCCCGGCTCCAAAGTAATCATCATGTTGGCTTCGTCGAATTCAAGGATCTTGTTCATCTTTTCAAAACTCATGACAATTCCCCGGAAAGACGGAACTGCACCTCCGGATAGTCCGGTTCCTGCTCCACGCGGAGTTACTGGAATCAGATGCTCATTTGCAAATCTCATAATCTTCGAAACCTCGGCAGTGCTCACCGGGAAAGTAATTACCTCGGGTCTTATGGCTTTCACTTCTGCCGTCTCATCTCTCGAGTATCGATCCAGAGACTCTTCGTCGTACTTCACAGGGATTTGTAGAAGCCTTTGAAGCTCTTCTATTAGGTTGGCATTAAGCTGTCCGTATTTCACTTCTTCACCTCCGACTCGAGAGCTTCTACGAGATCGTTCAAGATCTCTACGGCATCTCCTACAAGCCCGATGTCTGCAAAGTTGAATATCGCTGCGTTTCTGTCTCTGTTTATTGCAACTATGAATTCAGCAGTCTGCATTCCTGCAATGTGCTGAACGGCTCCGGAAATTCCTGCAGCGATGTAGATCTTCGGCTTGACCGTGTG
>NZ_DJGL01000041.1:1714-15366 GCF_002432735.1 Mesotoga sp. UBA5847
GAAGCACCTACGGTCCCATTAATCAGCTTTGTAAGTCTGTAGATCGGTTCCATGTTCTCAACTTTTCTGAGACCCATCCCTCCCGCGATTATTACCTCTGCGTCTTGAACGCCTTTCTTTCCTTCGCCTATTGGTTTGAACTGGAGAAGCGTTGCGTTTGTCTCGATCATCTCTGGAGTAACCTCGAAGGATTCCACTTCGCCGTTTCCCATGTAGGGTTCCTTCAAGGCCGAGAATGTCTTTGGCCTGACCGTTGCCATCTGGGGCCTGTGGTTAGGGGTCTTGATCGTAGCCATTATATTGCCCCCGATTGCCGGTCTGGTTTGCAGCAGATTTCCTGTGTCCTCCTCAATATCCAGTCCGGTGCAGTCGGCAGTAAGGCCGGTCTTCAACAGCGCCGCCAGTCCGGGCATGTAGGTTCTCCCCGAAGTCGTCGCCGGGGCAAGCACGATTTCCGGCGAGAGTTTCTTGACGATCGCGGCAAGAGTCTTTGTGTAGGGCTCAAAGTTGAATCTTCCAAGACTCTTATCTATAGCCATGATAATTTTGTCGGCCCCACCGGAGAAGAGCGATGCCGTTGCATCTTCATCAAGTCGATTGTCAGAGAGGACCGCTACCGAAACGTTGAAGGGACGCTTGAGTGAAAGCTCGCGAGCCTTCCCCAGTAGTTCATATGTACTCGAATGGATTTCGCTTCCTCTTCTTTCTGCGATTACCAGGAGATCACTCATGATTCACCACCAGATATGGAAGCAGTCTCTTTTTTATCTCATCTATCCCATGTTTTAGATCGCTTCCTTCGTACATCTCGACCTTTCTTGAGAGTTTTGGGGTTCCTATCCTTACTACTCTCGTAGGTGAGCCAGTCAGACCGGTCTCCGATGGATCCATTGCAAGAGAATCGTTTCCGATTCTCTCAATGGGCGCATCTTTCGCCAGTTTCTTGCCACTCAGTGTCGGAAGTCTCGGCTCGTTAACGTCTTTTGTCACCGATATTAGTGAAGGCAGAGGGAGATTCCATATCTCTTTGCCGTCCTCTACTTCGCGTTCAACGGTAATCCCGTTATCCTCGAGATCGACTATGCTGGAAACATAGGTCGCTACCGGTATGCCCAGCATGGCTCCCGTCTCGGGTCCGACCTGCCCTGTCTCGCCGTCTGTTGCCTTTTCCCCAGCAAGGATCAGGTCAAACGGACCTTCTCTATCCGCGAATCTCGCTAGAGCCATGGCTGTGGCCCATGTATCGGCTCCCGCAAATCTTCTGTCTGTAAGGAGAACCGCCCTGTCGGCTCCCATGGCAATCGCCTCTCTTACGGCCTCTTCTGCCACAGGAGGTCCCATAGAGACCACGGTGATCGAATGATCACCTGCTTCCTTCAACCTCAAAGCGGTCTCCAGCGCATGAAGGTCAAGCGGATTAATAACTGTCCCAACTCCTTCTCTTATCATCGTCCCCGTTTCGGGATTGAGCTTAACTTCATCGGTATCCGGAACTTGTTTTAGAAGAACAAGAATCTTCAAAATGAACTCCCCCTCGAACTGTCATCTCTATTCAATATTAATACACAGGTCGATCACTTTCTCGCAGGAGAGCAGCAGGTAAACAAACTCGGCTTGAGAAATTGGTTCTGTCTGATTCGGGAAGAAGAGAATCCGTGAAACCGTTACGGTTCAAAAAAACCAAACTAATGACTGAATGAAAAGAATGAAATACCAGCATTTTGTCGGAAGTGAACAAATTGATAGAGCACAATTATGATTATATTACTCTTAAGTTAGGTGAGAACTTACGAGATTTGCTACTTGTAATGAATATAGCTATTCCAGACAATACTCAATAGACTGCTTTTCATGAAGACTTTCTTTTTTTGTAATGATCGTGATATGATATTTGGGACCGGGGTGAATCGAAAAATGAATAAAATCGTTCTAACATTGCTTGTATCGATTCTGTTGTTTACATCAGTAATTGCAGATAAGCTCACTTTTGGCGGGGATAATGCTTATCCTCCGTATGAGTTTGTTGATAAAAACGGCAAGCCCATCGGTTTCAATGTCGATTTGATGCGTGCGGTTGCAGACTCGGCCGAACTGGATATTGAGATTGAGCTTGGTGAGTGGAACAGTGTTGTCGAAAAGCTTCAGTCGGGAGAACTTAACGGTCTATTAGGGATGGCTGTTACTCCCGAGAGACAGAAGATATATAGCTTCTCGATTCCCCACAATACCCTCCATATGGGGATATTCTATAGAAAGGGTCAAAAGGAAACGACGGTTGAAGACTTGTTCGGTAAAGAAATAGTAGTTCAGCGCAACGGAGTTATGCATGATTATCTGCTCGAGAATTCAATTACAGACAAAATCATTGCCGTTGAATCTCCGATAGAGGGACTGAAGCTTCTATCTTCAGGAAGTGGCGACTTTGGTCTTTTCGAGAAGTACCAATGTCTCTACTTTGCCAAGGAGAACAAGATCGATAATCTTGAAGTTTCGAGTACCGCGCTCTTCGATAGAGACTACGCTTTCGCAACGGCAAAAGACGACTTCGTTCTTCTCAATAAACTGAATAAGGGCCTCCTGCTTGTAAGAGAGAGCGGGGAATACGGCATGATTTTCGAGAAGTGGTTTGGCTCTGCAAACTGGTTCGAACAGAATAAGAAGCATCTGTTGGTGGCCGCAGGAATTCTCGTTTTCTTTGCCATTGGTCTGTTTTTCCTCTGGATCTGGAATCACACTCTTAAAAGACGTGTCAAGGCAAGAACCGAGGAGCTTGAGAAGAAGGCAACTGAAAACGAGCGCCTGAGGGCCAAGATAAGAAGTCTCCACGATATTGCCTTCAAGATGGAGAGCTGCACAGAAGAAGAGGAAGTTTTTGATCTAATAGTGAAAGCGGCCACCGATATTCTGAGTTTCGACTATTACAGTCTGGATGTTGTTGAAGGAGACTATCTAGTTGCCAAGAGACATTCTGGTAACATTGAGGTCAACTCTCGCGTTCCGAAATATGAGGGGATTGCTGGAAAGACTTTGAAGACGGGGAAAACAATAATAATCGATAACGTTTCGAAGGAAATCGATGCAAGACCTTCAAGCAGTAAGATCAAGGCAGTACTTAGTGTTCCTATTGGAGATTACGGTGTTTTTCAAACGGTCACCATTGAATCGGGAAGCTTCAAACAAGAAGATGCCGAGCTTGCCGAGTTGTTGATGCTTCACGCTCTTGGAGCCTTTGAAAAGATCAAGAAAACTAAAGAAATACGTTTCCTTGCTTTCCACGATTCGCTGACTGGCCTCTACAACAGGACCTTCTTCGATGAAGAAGTGTCCAGGGTTGACACTTCGAGAAATCTTCCGATTTCAGTCATTTTTGCGGATGTCAACGGGCTGAAGGCACTAAACGATTCCTTCGGCCATTTCTACGGCGACGATTATCTGAAGACGATATCTCGCACAATTAAGGAATCCTGCAGGCACGAGGATCTCGTCGTTCGATGGGGTGGAGATGAGTTTGTTGTCCTTCTTCTGAGAACAGACACCGAAAAGGCAGAGGAAATCGTCTCAAGGATAGAGGAAAACCTGAGCAAGGTGGGATGTTTCTCTGTGGAAGCTAGCGCCTCTTTTGGAGTTGCCACTAAGAAAGATCTTGTAACTGATTTTTATGACGTACTTAGGAATGCAGAACTTGCAATGTATTCGAAGAAAAGAGAACT
The DNA here is from genome assembly GCF_002432735.1 of Mesotoga sp. UBA5847. NCBI lineage: Bacteria > Thermotogati > Thermotogota > Thermotogae > Kosmotogales > Kosmotogaceae > Mesotoga > Mesotoga sp. UBA5847. The sequence continues at coordinate 5,425 of NZ_DJGL01000041.1, forward strand.
GAACAGTAAGACTGATTCCAGAGGGCTAAACTTCCCAGAAGCAATCCGCGATGATCAAGAGTGATTAAAGACGATTATGTCTTCTTTCTGACTCCAAACTTCTAATTACGAAAATTCTCTCTGTTTTTCAAATTTGTTGCGAGTTCGTTCGCTTGCTATAATTATTTTGTTTGTACGTACATGTGTACGTGCGTATGTACAGAACAACCATATAAGGAGGGTTTTGCTTATGCGTAAAGTACTTATGTTACTCGTTATGGCTTCTATCCTTTTCGGAGCCACTCTAGGTTTTGCAGTTTACGAAATTGCCTTTATAGTCAAGGCAACGGATTCTGACTTCTGGCAGTACACAATTGTGGGTGGCAAGAATGCCGAACACGATCTCCAGGGACTAGTTAACGTCACGGTCTACGGACCTCCGTCCGAAGCCGATATCGATCTTCAGATATCCATACTCGAAGATGTTGTTAACAAGAAGCCTGATGCAATAGTCATCTCTTCTACAAGTTCAGAAGCTCCTTCTCTGATTCTGGACGAAGCATACAAACAGGGAATTAAGATAATTCTCATCGACAACTTCGTCTATGATACTGGTTTCAATTCATTCCTCGCAACGAACAACGCTGTTGGTGGAGCGGCGGCAGCCGACAAGCTCGTTGAGGCTCTAAAGGCTAACAACAAGCCTCTCGACGGAAAAGTTGGTTTGATTAGCGCCATGGCTGGTGTCCAGGTTCTTACCGACAGAGACACTGGTTTCATCAACAGACTGAAGGAGATCGCACCCAATCTGACAGTTCTTCCGACGATCTATGTTGACAATGACATTTCTAGAGCAGCCAACGCAGCAGAAGACCTTTTGATAGCCCATTCCGACCTGGTTGGTTTCTTCGCTGACAACAACCACACTGGTATCGGTGTTGCGAGAGTTATCGAACAGAGAGGTCTAGAGAACCAGATAATGGCCGTTGCTTACGACTCGGATCCTCTGGAAATCGAGGCACTTGACAGCGGAGCACTTAAAGCCCTTATCGTTCAGGACCCCCATGGTATGGGATATAAGGGTGTTATGTACGCCTTCATGGCAATTCACGGCGAGCCTCTTCCCGAATACTATGACACTGGTGTCTATATCATCACCAAGGACATTCTTGAAGAGTCTATGGAGATACTTGATCCATTTTCTAGAAAGAGGTATTGATTCTTAAGTTGTTTTAAATGAACATGATGGGCAGCGAAAGCTGCCCATTTTCAGAATTTTTGGCCACATGGAGGTAATTACTAGATGAAAAACGAGCTGGCTTTCAATAGAAGATTTGATAATACCTTGCTTAATCCCGAGGCTAGGTGGGAAGATATCGAGAAGTTCGTTGATGAAACGCTGAAGTACAACTTCAGAAATGTCGTTGTACCTTGGTATGCTATCCCCACGTATGTAATAGACAAAGTGCAGGGAACGGAAGTTGGGATTAACGTAGGGCCGGGGGGCTTCCCGCTCGGGATGGTTCCCACAGATATGAAGATGAGGGAAGTAGAGTACTACCTTTCCCTGGGAGAAACAGTTACTGATTTCGATATTGTGATCAATGTTTCCGCTGTGAAGTCGAATAAATGGGATCTCGTTGAGAGAGAGTTTGTAGTTCTTTCTGAGAGAGTGAAGAAAGGAAACAGAATCTGCAAGTTTATAATAGAGACCAGCAGACTCACAGAAGATGAAATTGTGAAAGTCTGTGAACTTATAGTTGATGTGCCAACAATAGATTTCGTTAAGACCGGGACTGGTTTTGGCCCAAGAGCAACGTCTTATCGCGATGTTGAACTAATAAACTCTGTCGTTGCCGGCAAGAAGAAGATCAAGGTTTCCGGTGGTGTTAGAACCCTTGAGCATGTTGAGAAGTTCATGGAGCTGGGAGCGACCGTTTTCGGCTCAAGTGCCAGTGTTTCAATTCTCAAAGAGTATGAGAAGAAATACGGGAGCTAAAGGAGTGCGATGGCATGCCTGATGAAAAGACTGTAATCGAGCTTGAAGGGATAAATAAGAGTTTCCCTGCTGTTAAGGCTCTTGACGACGTCTCCCTCTCCGTCAAGAGTGGTAAAGTAAGGGGTCTTGTAGGAGAGAACGGAGCAGGTAAATCAACTCTGATAAAGATAATTACAGGAGCTTACACGAAAGATTCGGGGACCATGATCTTCGAGGGAAGCGAAGTGACCAGGAACTCTCCTCTGATTTCCAAGGCACTCGGGATATATGCTGTCTACCAGGACGTTATGGTAACGCCCGATCTTACCGTTGCGGAGAATTTCTTTCTTGGACAGCAGCCCATGATCGGTCCATTTGTCAACTGGAGAAAGATGTACAAAGAATCCAAGGACTTTCTTGATGAAATAGGGTTGGATATAAACGTTCACAGAAACATCAGAGAGCTAAGTATAGCCGAGAGCGAAATGATAACTATTGCCAAGGCGCTATGGCAGAAATCGAAACTGGTCATTTTCGACGAACCCACTGCCGTTTTGACAAGGAACGAAACGAAAATTCTGTTCAGGATCATTAGAGATCTAAAAAAGAAGGGGACTGCGATTATCTACATTTCCCATAACCTTGAAGAGGTCTTCGACATCTGCGATACGGTGACGGTTTTGAAGGACGGAGCTACAGTTGGAACATATACCACAGAGGAACTTGAAGATGTTGAGAAACTAATCCCCCTAATGGTTGGAAGATCGATAGAAGAAATGTACTATAAGAAAGATACGGAACCCGGCGAAGAGCTTTTGAGAGTAGAGAATCTCTCCGGCGACAGATTTGAGAATATCTCTTTCAATGTAAGGGCCGGCGAAGTGGTCGGACTTTTCGGTCTTGTCGGTGCAGGAAGAACGGAAATAGCGAGAGCTATTTTCGGAGTCGACAACCGAAGTGAAGGACGTATCCATGTAAGGGGTTCAGATGTTCCAATCAAGAATCCTAAAGATGCATTGGTACACGGAATCGGTTATCTGCCGGAAGACAGAAGAAAACAGGGGATATTCTTGCAGCAGGATGTTGATTTCAATATAAACATAATCAATTTTGACAACACTATGACGGGTCCTCTAATCAACTATCGGAAAGCACACATGCAAGCAAGAGATTATGTCGACAAACTCTCCATAAAGATCGGGAGCATATTCCAGAAAGTCTCTGAGCTGAGCGGTGGAAACCAACAAAAGGTTATTATCGCGAGATGGCTCTGCAAGAACACTGATGTACTGATATTCGATGAACCGACTGTCGGAATCGACGTTGGAACTAAGTCTGAAATCTACAAGTTGTTCGGAGAGATTCTGGCATCCGGAAAGGGAATTATTCTAATCTCTTCCTATCTTCCCGAACTAATGGGAATGTCTGACAGAATCTACGTAATTTCGAACGGAAAGATGGCAGCCGAGGTAGAAAAGAAAGACTTCTCAGAGGAGCATCTCTTGACACTGGCAATGAAGAACCTTGTTTCGAAAGAAAAGATAAAGGAGGCAGTCTGAAATGGCTGGAAAGAGGGATAGAAAGGCTTTTACCGAAAGAAACCTTCTGATAATCTTAGTTGTGATGTGGGTCTTTCTGGCCATCGCAACAAAAGGAAACTTCTCGTCATGGGCTAACATTACTAATTTGATCAGGCAGTCCTCGATAAACGGTGTTGTTGCGATAGGAATGACTTTGATTATCATCACTGGAGGTATAGATCTATCTGTTGGTTCTATAGTAGGTCTCAGCGGAATGGTATTCGCGATATTCACTTCCACAAGAGGAGAGTTCCAGTTTCCGACCTTTGTAGGAATACTTATCGCTCTTGGAATAAGTGCGTTGGTAGGGCTGATAAATGCCGTGGCGGTTCATGACGGAAAAGTGCCTGCCTTCATAGCAACGCTTGGTATGATGACGCTTGTAAGAGGCGTTGTTATGTACATCTCAAGCGGGAGAATGGTTACCGGTGTTCCTACTGATTACAGGCAGTTTGCAGTTGCCGAATTTCTCGGGATACCGGCCCTGGCATGGACGTGGATCGTTCTTGCAGCTTTTATGATGTTTGTGTTGAAGTATACGAAATTCGGAAGGAATCTGTATGCCATAGGAAGTAACGAGGAGGCAGCCAGACTATCCGGTATCAATATCCGACTTAATATGTATTCCTTCTACATCGTTGCTGCGATTTTCAGTGCTATAGCCGGTTTGATGCTCGGAACGAGAATGGCTGCAGGGGTACCGACTGGAGGAAACGGCTACGAGCTGGACGCCATAGCCTCGGTCGTCATCGGCGGAGCCAGTCTTAGTGGTGGAGTCGGTACTGTTCTTGGTACGGCCATGGGTGCCCTGATAATCCAGACGATCAGAAATGGCGGTAATCTGCTAGGAGTAGATCCCTTCATAATGCAGATTGTCATCGGAGCGATTATCATACTAGCAGTATTCTTCGACCAGTTTGTGAAGAGTAGAAAGAAGGGCGAAGGTCTGAAGAAACTCTTAAAAAAGGCGTGATAGATAATGAAGATAAACAAGTTCTTTCATGTGGCAGTAGAAGTTCCAAATCTCGATGATGCGTTAGAGTTCTATATAGGTCTTCTCGGACTGAGACTTGTTAACAGAGAGAAGCTTCCTGAAAAGAAACTCGAAGTCGCATTTGTTGCCGGCGAGGGTTGTGAAATCGAGCTTATGTGTTATGAAGATAGCAAAGAGAGGGAATTTGCTCCCGAATCACAGTCTCACTTTCAGCACCTCTCTTTTGTTGTGGATGACATTGAAAAGGCAATGGATTACCTGAAGAGCAACGGCATTGAACTCGAATCGCCCGATCCCATCCCGGTTTTTGACGGAAAAATCTTCTACAACACGTTCAAGGGTACGGGCGGTGAATTGCTGGAGATCGCTGAAGAGAAGAGACCCAGATAGAATCATTAGATTGCTTGGAGGTATCAAATGAATAAAGTGACGGTATTCGGCAGCTATGTCATGGATCTCACTACCCTTTCTCCCCACATTCCCGTTGTAGGAGAGACTGTCTTTTCCGGTCCCTTCAAGATGGGCCCCGGAGGCAAGGGATTCAACCAGGCTGTGGCTGCCAGAAAGGCTGGATCTGATGTCAAGTTCATGACGAAGATCGGCAAAGACTTGTTTGCTCCATTTGTCAAGAATGCATTTGACAGATTTGGAATTACTAAGGAGTATCTTCTCGAGTCGGATACTGCCGGAACCGGTGTCGCTCTGATAATAGTAGATGAGAACAATGGAAACAACGCTATTGCAGTTGCACCGGAGGCATGCAATGAGTTGACTATTGATGATGTAAAAAGGAATAGAGATATCTTCACTTCTTCCGATGTCTTTCTTACACAGTTTGAAGCAAATCTCGACGCAACTTATGAGGCGATAAAACTCGCCAGGGACTCCGGGGCAAGAGTCTTGTTAAATCCCGCACCCGTAAAGGAATTTGATCATTCGATCCTCAAATATGTCGACGTTATTATGCCAAACGAGATAGAGGCCAGCCTCATGACAGGGATTCCCCTCGACGGCATGGATTCGATAGAGGAAATAGCATCTGAATTGAAGAAGTCGGTGGACACTGTGCTCATAACTCTCGGAGGCAAGGGGGTCTACTGTCCATCGGTCAATGGAGGGCTTGTCCCCGCCTGCAAGGTGAAGACTATCGATACAACCGGAGCTGGAGATGCATTTGCCGGCGTTTTTGCGGCATATCTCTCGAGGGGAGAGGAATTGGAGAGAGCTATAGACTACGCCCGTGCCGGGGCGGCCATTTCCACTACTAGATTCGGTACTTCCCCTTCAATGCCTGAAAGGGAAGAAATCGAAGCTCTGGTGATGGAGATAACTGGGGGCGATAGGAAATGAAATACGTCATCGCATACGATCTGGGAACTACCGGGAACAAGGCGACACTCTATGGAGTGGACGGAAAACTCCTGGCGAGTTCCTTCTCAGGTTACAAGACCTATCATCCCGGTCCGAATCAGGTAGAGCAAGATCCTCTGGAGTGGTGGGAGTCCGTCAAAAAAACCACCTCGGAGCTCATCGCCAGGGCTGCTGTCAATCCCGAAGAGATAGTCTCTATAAGCTTCAGCGGACAGATGATGGGAGCCATCCCCGTGGACAAGGACGGAAAGCTTCTTAGAAGAGCCATCATATGGGCCGATCAGAGAAGCGTCGAACAGTCGGCAAGGCTCGAAGAAGTGGGCAATGATTTCGTCTACAGGCTTACCGGATCGAGGATAACACCAACGTACTCCGGTCCGAAGATTGCCTGGATAAAAGACAACGAACCTGAAATATACAACAAGGCACATAAATTCCTGAATGCGAAGGATTACATCGTCTCCAGATTCACCGGAGAGTTCGGGACTGACCATTCAGATGCGTCGATGACGCTTCTATTCGATATCGAGAACCTGAAGTGGTCGGAAAAACTCGTTGAGGTTCTCGGACTTGATATGGAGAAACTTCCTGCCGTGACCTCCTCAACGAATGTCGTCTCAAAGATTCTTCCGAAAGTGGCTGAGGAACTTGGACTGTCGAAGAAGACTCTAATAGTCCGCGGCGGCGGAGACGGCGCCTGTGCCTGCCTGGGAGCAGGGGTTGTCAGTCCAGACGAGGCTTATCTCTATCTCGGTTCGTCGAGCTGGGTCAGCACATGCTCCACGGAACCGCTCTTCGACGAGAAGTCGAGGACATTTAACTTCGCATATCCCATTGAGGGTTTCTATTGCCCGACTGGAACAATGCAGGCCGGGGGAGCTTCGTATCACTGGGCTAAGGACGCTCTCTGTCAGCACGAAGAAGAGAAGGCAAAGGCACTTGGGCTGAGCGCCTTCACTATTATGGACGATCTTGTTGACCAGACCAGACCCGGAGCGGGAAACCTAGTCTTCCTGCCTTATTTGCTTGGGGAGAGAAGCCCGAGGTGGAACATAAATGCTAGAGGCGCCTTTATAGGACTGTCCTCGACACATAGAAAGGCCGACATGTTGAGAGCGGTACTTGAAGGAGTTGCCTTCAACCTGAAAATAGTCCTGGATATTCTCGAGACTAAGGGGAAATTCGACAAGATTCGTCTTATCGGCGGAGGAGCAAAAGGAAGGAACTGGAAACATATTGTGGCCGATATCTTCGGTAAGACGGTTACGGTACCTGAGTATCTTGAAGAGGCAACGTCAATGGGAGCGGCCATTATTGGGGCTGTTGGAGCCGGAGAGATGACGTTCAAGGAAGCGTCTACTTTTGTGAGGGATGTTCAGTTCATCGAGTACAACCCGGAGAATCACAGGTACTACGAAAGGCTTTTCGAAGTTTTTGATAAGGCCTACGGTTCTCTCATAGAGACCTATGAAGACCTTGCCAAACTGAGACAGTATTCGAATTAGCCTATTCGTTTCTCGAGTACCGTAAAGAAGGATGTGATTTCATCATGCTTTTCAATGCAGATAGAAGAATAGCCCTTGATAGAGCAAGTCCGGTTCCACTATACTACCAGATTTATAGAATAATTTCGGATTATATGAAGGAACCAGGCGCCGTTGGAAGGAAACTTCCAACGGAAGAAGCAATGATGAAAGTGTTTGATGTCAGTAGGGCGACCGTGAGGAGAGCCTTGCAGGCTCTGGAAAGCAGCGGTCAGATCTCCAGATCCCGCGGAAAAGGGACGATAGTCACGAACAGTGCTTCGCAGGAGCAGCTTACGACCATCAGGAGTTTTACCGAACAGATGAGGCTCGAGAACCATGTGCCGATAACGAAGGTTGTTGAGGTAAAAAAAGTCAAGGCCGGTCCGGAAATGGCAAAAATCCTCCATGTCTCGGAAGACGAAGAGTTGCTTCATGTTACCAGACTGAGGGGAAATGAAGCTTACTTTCCTCTAGCTCTTTTCATATCCTTTCTCACTTCTCGCTCGAACCTCACTGGAGAAGAGAACTTCGAGGGTTCACTATATGAACTTATGAGAGAAAGGGGAACGGCCGTTGTTGAAGGAGACGCGATAATCGAGGGGAGGCTCGCAGAAGGAAGAATTGCGAAACTCCTGAAGATCGAAGAAGGGGCACCGATACTATACTACGAGAGAGTCGGTTGTGCAGCCAATGGCGAACACGTGGAACTGGTGCAATGCTGGTATGAGGCTACACACTACAAGTTTCGAATACATTTGACTACTAAGATTTGAAGGGAGAGATGATCATGAAGAAAAGTGGAATTCTGAATAAGGAGATATGCAATCTAATTGGTTCGATGGGCCACACAGACCTTCTGGTAATATCTGACTCCGGATTGCCTATTGCTTCAAACAGATACAGGATAGATGTAAGTATTGTAGGCGGAAAGCCAGGGGTATTCGATGTGCTGGATCCCATTCTTGAAGAGCTGGAGATCGAGAAGGTCATCTTTTCGGAAGAGATGAAAACCGTGAGTCCCAAGTGTCTCGAAGAGACTATGAAGCATCTACCCGAAGGTATAGAAGTGGAATTCGTTCCTCATGTTGAATTCAAGGAACTGACAAATACAAAATCAAAGGGAGTAATCAGAACCGGGGAGCAGATACCTTATTCCAGCATCATTCTCGTCGGCGGGGTAACCTATTGATGATACTTCTACAGCTCGCAAACGATACCCATGTCAAGTCCGATTTCATTCGCACTGCCGAAGAAGTTGCAGATTACATAGATATCATAGAAGTCGGGACCCCTGTTATTCTTGCCCACGGCACGGCGCTGGTTCGAGAGATTAGCGATAGACTCCCCGATCATACTATTCTTGCAGATATGAAGATCGTTGACGGAGGATATGTCGAGGCGGTCATGGCTTTTGAGAATGGGGCCGATATAGTAACGGTTTTGGGATTTGCCTCTTTCAAGACGATTTCAGAGGTGAGAAGAGCGGCAGACGAATTTGGCGGAGAAATGATGCTCGATACGATCGAGATCTCCGATCTCGAATCATTTGCGGAGAAGGTATCTCCACTGTCGCCTGACTATGTCTGCGTTCACACTTCTGCCGATCTGAGCGGTGTGGGGGAGAGCATGCATCTGCTCGAATATGCGAAAAAGATAGAAATCATAAGGAGAGTCCTTCCGGAGACAAAGATCGCCGTTGCGGGCGGAATATCTTCCGACAATCTCTCCCATGTCTTCCCGTTGAAGCCCGATGTAGTGATCGCGGGACGATCGATCTGGGAAGCTGAGGACCCTGCAAGAGTAGCATCGGAGATAAAGAAGAGACTGGAGAAGGGCTCATGAAATTCGAAAGCACGCTTGACATTGTTATTGACGAGATAAGATCCGTCCTTTCGGGAGTTAAGGATTCATCGATCGAAGAGCTCTCCGAAAGTATTCTAAGGGCAAGAAGAGTCTTTCTCTTTGCAATGGGCAGGTCTGGTCTGGTAATCAAGGCATTTGCGATGAGACTAATGCATTTGGGATTGAAGGTCCATGTTGTGGGGGAAGTAACTACTCCTTCTTTGGGAGAGGGAGACCTCTTAATCATCGGATCCGCTTCGGGGGAGACTCCTTCAGTGGTTCTAAACTGCAAAAAGGCTCGAAAATTAGGAGCCGCAATAGCTTCTATAACTGCCAGCAAGGAATCTACAGTGGCGGGGCATAGCGACATAGTCATTACAGTCCCCACGAAGACACCCAAAGTGCCCGACAGAGCTGGTGTCTCTTCGGTTCAACCGATGGGGAATCTATTCGAACAATCGCTGTTGATATTGACGGATATCATCGTAATGGACTTAATGGAGAGCTTGAGCATAGATTCGGAAATGATGTTCAAGAACCACGCAAATCTCGAATAAGGGAGGTTAGAAAATTGAAGTATAAAAAAGTGGAAAAGATAGAAGAGAAACTGTCGGCACTCGGTTACGGCTGTTGGGGAATTTCCGGTCCTTCTTTCTGGGATGGAACGACCGA
>NZ_DJGL01000041.1:15444-17874 GCF_002432735.1 Mesotoga sp. UBA5847
TACGGTCTCGGACATGCAGAGGAGGTCCTCGGAAAGGCAATGAAGGGCTCTAGGGATAAGATCTTCATTGCAACCAAGTGCGGTCTTCTCTGGGACGATCAGGGAAGAACGAGAAACTGTCTCAAACCGGAGAGCATAAGAAGAGAGATCGAAGATAGTCTCCGAAGACTCGGAACGGATCATGTAGATCTCTATCAGCTACACTGGCCCGATCCAGAGGTCGAAATCGAAGAGACAATGGAGACTATGGTCGAGCTGAAGAAAGAGGGGAAGATCAGATACATAGGGCTGTCAAACTTTTCCATTCCCGAGGCAAAAAGGGCGATGAAGGTTGGAGAGGTATGCAGCATGCAGGGTCTCTACAACATGCTCGAAAGGAATCCAAAGAGCTACCACAATATTCCGCTCGATTACAGAGTCGAAAAGGAAGTCCTTCCCTTTGTTCTGGAGAATGGAATGGCCTTTCTGCCATACAGTCCGCTCTTCCAGGGCCTCTTGGCTGGAGCAATAAGCGACAAGAAGAAGTTCAGCGAACACGATGTACGGGCCGCAAATCCGAAGCTGAATACACCGGAGTTCAACAAGTACTTCGAAGTTGTCGTAGAACTGAACAGGCTGGCGAATGAGATAGGGAAGCCTCTGAGTCACATAGCCATCAATTGGCTTATCCGAAATGAAGCGGTGACATCGGTTATAGCCGGTGCCCAGAAAGTCGAGCAGCTCGAAGAAAACCTCGGCGCCGTCGAATGGGATATGGATGACGGATTATACGAAAGGATAGAAGAGATAATCTCTAATTCCAATTTGGAGCTCTAGGGGGTGTCTATGTGAAAGCCGCGTTTGTAAAATCACCATTCAAATTCGAGATCCGTGACGTAGATCTTCCCTCTCTGAAACCGAATGACGTGTTGCTTAAGATAAAGGCCTCAGGAATCTGCGGGACAGATCTTCACACAGCTAGAACGGAAGCCAAAGACTGGCAGACTTTCGGCCACGAGATAGTCGGCATTGTGGAACAGATCGGTTCAAATGTCGAAAATGTGGAAGTCGGCCAGAGCATACTGGTAGAGAGTGGCTCCTTTTGCGGGACATGCGAGGACTGTAGAAACGGGCGAGTCGATCTCTGCCATGACAGAGCACCTAACGTCTTTATAAGAGCCGAGAGAGAAAATCTGACCATGGGCTTTGCCGAGCAGGTAATAATCGATAAACAGAATGCGGTGCCATTCGAAGGAGTTCCGTTCGAAGAAGCTTCTCTCGTCGAGCCAATGGGAGTTGCGCTCGATCTGACATACACTGTCGATCCAAAGTTCAACGATGATGTGCTGGTCGTTGGTCTAGGCCCCATAGGTCTCATGGCCGTTCAGATAGTCAAGGCCATGGGAGCGAGAAAGGTCTTCGTTGCCAATCATTCCAGATCTAAGATAAGGATAGATGTTGCAAAGAGCTTCGGAGTGGAGGATGTCATACTCGTCGACAAGACCCCGATTGGCTCCTACAAATTTCCCAAGGGAGGCGTTGATAGAGCTCTTGTCACCGCACCTCCTTACGTAATCCCCGAAGTGCTCGATGTCATGAATTTTGGAGGAGTCGTCGGCTTCATAGGAATCGATTACGGCGAAGGCCGCTTCATAAAGTTCGATGCAAACAAGTTCCATTTCAACAAACTTCAGTTGAGAGCCTCCCACGCAGTTCCAGCTCTGTACTTCCCCAGATGCATCGATATGATAAAGAGCGGAGCTGTAAATGTGAAGCCTTTGATAACAGACACCTTCAAGCTGGAAGAAATCGGTGAGATGATGGTCAAGGCGGAAAATGAAAGAGACAAAGTAATAAAGGCAGTCATGATTGATTGAGTATAGTCTGAACCGCCCGCCAAGACGGCGGGTCTTTTTCTTTGAGATCAAAAAACCTTAGATGTCAGAGGTATGAGGAAGGAGGTCAGAAAACCAATATCCTTCTGAGAACTCCCACATTTCTTCATGCTAAAGTAGGAGACGTCTTTCGATAAGAGAGAGACGCAAGGCGGTGAAGAACATCTGCGGACGCAATGCACTGAGGAGCATCAGTGGACGCAAGGCTGGCGAAGACCACGCCAGGACGCAAGGCTGCCTTTGGCAGGAAGTGAGGCCCGAAAGAACATCCGGGGAAGTGATGCGGCGAAGAGCGTCGCCGGAAGTGAGGCTCGCTAGCGCGAGGAAGTGATGCCCGGAGAAACGTCCGGGGAAGTGATGCCGCTTCGCAGGAAGCAAAAAAAAAAGAGCCGCTGAACGCCGTGAAGAGTCGTCCTTAGTCCCAGATCATGGACCCGTCCTTCGAAAGAGCAGTTGCAAGTTGTCAAAGAGCCGCTGTTCGGTTAAGAGCAAAAACCCGCTGGTCGCTGATGAAAACCACGTTGTCCGTCAACAGTCCACCGCCAAGAAGACCGGT
>NZ_DJGL01000003.1:0-21539 GCF_002432735.1 Mesotoga sp. UBA5847
GATTATTTGTGATGCATATCGAAGAGTTGATTTTGCTCTTGTTATTATGCTAAACTTATTCCAGCGTGACAGAGATGATGAGAAAGTCGTGCCAGTTATGAGGTTGCGGCTTTTTTTATTTTGAGTGATCTTTCCCTGATGTTTGTTAGTCATAGTTTCGTGCAGCAGTTTCTTTCATATTCGGAACAGTGGGGTGATGTATTTGCGGCGCCGAACTCGGGAAGCGCTTACCGGCTGGGCAACTGTCTTACCAGCGTTGGTAGTTCAGGTGATATTCATTTATTTGCCACTTGTGTGGGCTTTCTATGTCTCTTTCTTTAGCTGGAACATGATTAGGCCAATGAGGTATGTAGGATTTCAGAACTATGAAAGACTTTTTTCGTCGGCCGACTTCTGGAACTCCATGAGTGTAACAGGCATCTACATTCTTGGTACGGTCATTCCTTCGGTTATCATTGGGCTCTTACTGGCAGCTCTTCTCAATATTGAATGGATAAAGGGAAGAGGAATCTTCAGGACGCTCTTCTACATTCCGGTTATCACTTCAATGGCCGCTGCTGCAGTAATATGGGGTTGGCTGTATGAGCCGAATTTCGGGTTAATTAACTATTTCCTGTCTTTCTTTGGTATAAAGAACATCAAATGGTTAAGTGATCCGAATTATTCGCTTCTTGCATTGATAATCGTCGGTGTCTGGAAGCGTATAGGTTATAACATGGTTCTCTTCCTCGCCGGGTTGCAGACTATACCAAGAAGCTACTACGAAGCGGCTGAGATAGACGGAGCTACTGCGTGGAGCAAATTCAGGAGGATCACGCTCCCTCTTTTATCGCCGACGACTCTGTTCGTTTTCATTATGCAGTTCATCGCTTCGTTCAGGGTGTTCGTCTCCGTTTCTGTTATGACGAGCGGAGGACCGGCGAAGAGCACACAGGTTATTACCTATTATCTGTATGAGAATGCATTCCGTTATCTGAAATTCGGATACGCATCGGCGATTGCTGTTGTTATGTTTGCTATGATGATCATACTCACCCTGTTGCAGTTTAGGCTGAGCAAAAGGAGGGTGCATTATCAATGAGAAGAAAACCTGCCCTGCCGATAAGGCTAATTGTCTACGCAGCGATCGTTTTTGTAGCGGTAATCATCAATCTTCCTTTCTTCTGGATGCTTGTTACCTCGTTCAAAACGGAAGATGCCGCTTTTTCGATTCCGCCAAGCTTTCTGCCGACAATCTTCGACTTGCGGAATTTCGTGAAGGCTTTTGAACTCATTCCACTTGCCAGATATATTGGGAACACGCTCTTTGTAGCTCTTACTGTAATGTTCCTCCAGTTGATCTTTAACTCGCTTGCGGCTTACGGGCTAGCCAGGATAAAGTTCAGAGGAGCCAATATCGTTTTCATGATCTTGATCGGAACTCTAATGGTACCGCCTGAAGTTACCATGGTTCCACTTTATGTGTTAGTCAAACAATTCGGTTTCATCGATAAGTACCTGGCGCTCATTGTTCCGTTTATGAGTTCGGCCTTTGGGATATTTCTATTGCGTCAATTCTTCATGGGTATTCCAAGAGAACTTGAAGAGGCAGCAATCATAGATGGAGCAAGCAGAATGAAGATTTTTGTGAGGATTATACTGCCGTTATCTAAGCCGGCTCTCTATACTATGGCTTTATACACATTTCTTGCACACTGGAATGAATACATGTGGCCGTTGATAGTAATCAATGATGCAAAGAAGCAGATGATTCAAGTTGGTATTTCCCAGTTTGTTAGCGGTTGGGAGACTCAGTGGACACTGCGAATGGCGGCCTCCACGACGGCTGTAATTCCGATTATAGTCATGTTCTTCTTTGTTCAAAAGCAGTTTGTGGAAGGTATAAGTATTTCGGGGTTGAAAGAGTGACCCAAATTTCGAAAGGGGAGGTTTTTTTATGAAAAGAACATTTCTAATCGCACTTCTAGTAGCCGTTGCTGCGATAGGATTCGCTGCACCGGTGAAGGTAACAATGTGGTATGCCCAGACGGGCATATACTCCCAGACACTCCTGGATATTGCAGCGGAGTTCAATGAACTGCATAAGGGAGAGATTGAGGTTGAGGCTGTTTACACGGGAAATTACCAGGATACCATGCAGAAGCTTCTTGCAGCCATGGTAGCTGGTGACGTTCCAAATCTTGCACAGATTGAGCAGGCAAGGATAGGTCAGTTTGTTGATGGAGGTGTATTCCAGGATCTCAATTACTTCATCGAAAGAGATCCAGAATTTGCTGCAACACTCGACGATTTCTGGCCGAGATTCATCCAGGCAAATACCTATGAACAGGGATTGCTTGGGTTCCCGTTGAACTGCAGCACCCCGTTGATGTACATCAACAGGGATCTCTTCAGACAGGCGGGCCTTGATCCAGACAATCCTCCAAAGACCTGGACAGAGGTCTATGCCGCCGCCAAGCAGATAAAGACGTTGGGCGAAGATATCTTCGGTTACAGATTTGGAATTGACGACTGGCTTCTCGAAGCCTACATCTGGCAGTTCGGTGGGCAGATCATCTCGGAAGACGGAAGAGAAATGCTTATTTACTCTCCGGAGACAGTTGCGGCATGGAATTTCTTCCAGAAGGGAGTTAGGGAAGGAATATTCATATTCGGAGTTAGCGGCGGAAATGAACTAGACTTGTCTGGAAGAATCGCGATGGTAGTCCGTTCAACCGGTAGTCTTGGTTATCTTATACAGAACGCAAAGTTTGATCTTGGCGCAACTACGATGCCCAGTCAGGTTAAGGAAGTTGTTCCGATCGGTGGAGCCAATGTCTTTATGTTCTCCGCAAGACCTCAGGCAGAGAAGGATGCAGCTTGGGAGTTCCTGAAATTCCTCACTGCTACTGAGAATACGAAGAGATGGTCACTGGCCACGGGTTACATGACCAGCAGAATCTCTGCCTTCGAGTCTCCGGAGATTCAGAAGATCATGACAGACGATCCAAGATTTGCTCTCACTTATCAACAGCTGAGAGACAGCGCTGTTAGGAGACCTTGGTATGGACCATATCCAGAAGTACATGCAATGATAACTTCTGCCTGGGAAGATGCAATGTCTAACCCGACAAAAGACGTTGATGCAATTCTGAAGAATCTACATAAAGAAGCTCAGTACGTACTCGACGACTACTACTTTTGATCCATTGTGAACATGCTGAGGGCAGCGTTGGCTGCCCTCTTTTTTAGAGGTGATGTTATGAAGAAGTTTCTGGTAATTGTTTTCCTCGTTGCCGCCACACTTATCTTTGGTCAAGTTTTCTTTGGAAACATCCACGCACACACTTCGTATTCTGACGGTCAAGGTACTCCAGAAGAAGCCTTCGAACACGCAAGAAATTCCGGTGTTGTTGACATACAGGCAATAACCGACCATGACCACGATCTAAACTACAAATTGACAGATGGTTCGTGGAAGCTGGATAGGATTATTGAGATGGCAAAGAAGTACACCGTGGAAGGTGAGTTCATCGCCATATCTGGCTTTGAATGGACATTGACAAGTCGCGGTCATATAACGATCTACAACACATCGGAATGGATTGACAGAAGCACTACAGACCTTTACGATATTTATCAGTGGATAGTGGATAGAGAGGCAACTGCTCAATTCTGCCACCCTGGAAGGAAGTACGGTGATTTCTTCGATTTCGAATACTTTCCTAAAGTTGATCTTTATATAAACACTATTGAAGTAGGAAACGGGGCAGGGTCCAATTCGAACAATGTGATTAAGGAAGAGTATTTCGAAAGATATCAGCGAGCACTGAATCGGGGTTGGCACGTGGGAGCCTCTGCCAATCAAGACAATCATCAAAAGCAGTGGGCTACTGTTAATGACGCAAGAACTGCGTTCGTTATTGATGAGTTGACTACGGATAAGGTTTACGAAGCTCTCAAGACAAGAAACATCTATGCCACAGAAGATAGAAACGCCTACATAGCATTCGTCACTGAAGTGGCAAAGATGGGCGACATTCTGTACGACATTCATAAGGCAACTCTGCGTGTTGAGTATAGCGATCCCGGGGAACCTGTAAGAAGGGCCGCAGTATACAGCAACAATGGAGTCATTGAACTTGACGTTTCCGGTGATGAGTGGATCATAGAACTGAACGTTGATAATCCGCTTTCATACAACTGGTACTTCGTAAAGATCGACCAAATCGATGGGAATGAAATCGTCTCGTCGCCAATCTGGTTTCAAAGCAGCACTAACAAATATCTTCTGAATGCGAGAACAATCAATCCAAAGCCGGTGAAGGGGCTTCCATTTGAAATCGGCTTCGACCTCATCAACTCTCTTCGAGAGGATCAACTGATTTCCGTTGAAGTGAAGAGCGGAGAGAAGACTATTTTGGATAAAGACTATGAAGTCTCTTCTATGACTTGTGCGGAAATAACTGAGACTCTTGAAACGGAAGAAGCGGCCCTAGACTTCTTCGTTGACGGTGAACTTGCATTCAGAATCAACGTTGATTTCGTAAGCTTCTTAGCGCACCTGGATACTTCTCACGAGAACTACTTTGTGACTGAATTGAAGCCTTTGACGCAGTTCTTTCTGGAACTCGGGGGTGAAGTGAGACCAGTAATTGGGGAGTTGACGGAGAAAACTACTTTCAGCGGTCAGGTGCTGATTCTTCCCTTGCCTGATTCAGATACTTTCATGAAGGACTTTATGGAGATCTCAGAGAAACAGATCGATTTCATTGTTGATTACGTGGAAAATGGAGGATTGCTGGTCATTGTCCTTGCAAAAAAGGAGATCACTCACTCATCTATAGAGAGCTACAAGTTGCTTTTCGAGAAACTGCCATGGGTGGTTGAACTTGAAAATGGCGGCAGGTCAGTTTCTGGAACGAGTACAGGAAATCTGGAAATCGAGAACGGCGGCGGAGTTGTAATACTTACTTGGGACGAGGCGACTGGAAAGGCCTCAATAGATGAAGGAACAAAAGGGTACATCGAGTTAAAACTGGGTCTGAGATGAAGTGAGGGATTGATTTGTCTATTTTGGAGAGTTTCACACTCGGCGAGAAGGGAAAAAGGATATTCGGAATTATTGAGCGCCCAGCAACAGGGAAAAGCTTTTCTACGGTCCTTATGTTTCACGGATTTACAGGCGAACACATCGTGTCAACGTTCAAATTCCCTCGATTATCGAGGAGATTGGTCGAGAAGGGGATAGCTACCGTAAGATTCGACTTCAGGGGCTCAGGAGATAGCGAAGGAGAATTCAGCGAGATGTCACCGCTCACAGAGCTGAGGGATGCAGAAGAGGTCTACTCATTCGTCCGGTCACGGGAATGGTGTTCGGACAGACTGGGTGTCGTAGGCTACAGCTTAGGTGGGATGGTCGGCTCACTGTTTGCTGGCAGGCACCCCGAAATAAAAGCCCTTCTTCTCTGGTCTCCCGTCATAATGAACCAGGAGTTCTTCAACCGCAAAGATTACACTTTCGAGTCTGCCGAAGATTATAAGGACGTACTCGGATTGAAACTCGGATCTATCTTCTTCGACGACGGTCGTAGTGTCGACGCTTCGGAAGAATTGAAAAGCTATGACGGAGATCTTCTCATAGTTCACGGATCCGACGATGAATCAGTACCATATCTTCCTGTCAAGAAGTATGCCTTCGACAGAGGATTGAAGCTCCATACGGTTGAGGGAGCGAATCACAAGTATCAGAGAATTGATTGGATAGAAGAACTCTTTTCAGTTTCCTCTGATTTTCTAGCAAAGACACTTTTGTAGCGGGCGTTACTCGCCCGCTTTTCCGATTATCTGGCTCCGAATTTCTTCAAGAGCGTCGTCCACGATTCCTTCTTCTGTCCGGAAGACAAGGTTCTTATCTTGAATCTCGGGAATTACCAATCCCTGCCTAGAAAGTGCCGCAAGGATATCGATCGCCTCATGGGGATGCAGGTCGCATAATTCAAGAATACTGGAGACACTTTGTCTTGACTGCAGAAGAAGATGAAGAAGATCGAGCGATTTCCGTTCAGCCATGGCACCGGCCAGACTTGCACCGCTTCCCGTCTCAAACAGAAGACTCCTCCTGCTTATTCTGTCGACGCCTGCAAGTGAGATAATCGCATTTCTTTCGGGAACATCGATTTTAATCACCGAACCTCCGAGTGACGCCGAGATGTAGAGCCTAATTCTCTCTACTGACAACGACTTGGTTTCGATACCCAGTAGAAATGGAATGAAGCTGCTTCCGAGACTATTCAGGTTCTCATTGACGAGATTTGCTGAACTATGGATGATTTCCTCAAATCCCCGAAAAGAATCCAGCTTGCTCCTGGCATATTCAAGCAATTCGACGAAAGACCCAGCAGTTTCAGCCTGGTGTTGAAGCATCTCCAACGCTTCGTATCTATCTGAGGAAGGAAGATTAGAGATAGAAGAAACGTACCCAAGAGCACGTCTTTCATCTTCCTCGAGAGATTTCACGAAAACATCTGTGGGCTCTCCAGGACTCTCGAAATCATCGCAAAGAAACATAGAAAGGAGTCTTTCGGGCGAAGTCTTTCTGATAATCGCGACAAGATCTGAAGGAGAGGGCGAACCATCCATAAACAGGTAAGGGACTATCCTGAGACCCAGGAACCCCTCCCAGCTGAAGAACTTTCCGAGCCACTCAAGAGATTTGCGAGAGATCGAAAGTCGCGCATTGAAGACCAACTCCGAAAGCTGTTCATATGACTCACCATCGTTATGGGCCATTTTCTCATGATTATTCACTCTGAATAAAAACAACAGGAGCTCGATGCCGCTTCCTTCAGCAACCGTTATCTCCAACGCTCAACCTCCAGGCAATGCTTGGCCATACTGTTCAGGATCAATTGTCACCAGGGGCCACGACACGTCTACAAGACTGGTCATCTAACCCTATTCAATTATGCCTTATCTTATTGTATGGAGTCTATTGTCTGCGATTCCTTTCAGAAGAGTTGGAATAATCACCGACGACTAACCCCGTACCACATGAGAACAGGCCTCCGTTGACCGTCCAAGAGCACGGATCCGTCCTCTGATAAGATCAATCGAGAAAGAGCATTGTCGAGACGTTTGCTACGCTCACGAGAAGGCGGGAATTTAGAAACCAGTCTGTTGACGCAAGGCGCCGAGGAACATCGGCTCAGTATCAAAACGTTTCAAGCTGCGAGAGCTGCTTCTTGAGATAGTAACCGGTGTGACTCTGTCTATATTCGGCAACCTCTTCTGGCGTCCCGCAAACCACTATTTCTCCGCCGTGCGCCCCGCCTTCAGGTCCGAGATCTATTATGTGATCTGCATTCTTCACCACGTCAATGTTGTGCTCAACAACTACCACTGTGTTGCCCATTTCGACGAGTCGCTTCAGTACTCGAACAAGCTTGGCAACGTCATCGAAGTGCAATCCGGTAGTAGGTTCATCAAGGATGTAGAAGGTCTTGCCGGTGGATTTCTTCTTCAACTCAGAGGCGAGCTTAATCCTCTGTGCCTCTCCTCCGGAAAGGGTAGTGGCCGGTTGTCCGAGGCGTACATATCCCAGACCTACATCATTCAGAAGTGAGAGAATTCTGTTCAACATTGGGATTCGCTCGAAGAAATCAGAGGCTTCCTCTACGGTCATGTTAAGAACATCAGATATCGTCTTCCCTCTGTAGCGTATCTCCAATGTCTCCTTGTTGTATCTTCTTCCCTTACATACATCGCACTCGACATAGACATCGGGGAGGAATTGCATTTCGATTTTCAACAACCCGTGGCCCTGACAGGCTTCGCATCGCCCGCCTTTCACATTGAAGGAAAAACGTCCCTTGCTGTAGCCTCTCGCTCTTGACTCTTGAGTCTTTGCAAAGAGATCCCTAACATGATCGAAAAGCCCGGTATAAGTTGCGGGGTTCGATCTTGGAGTTCTTCCGATGGGGTTCTGATCTATGACAATGACATTGTCAACTTCTTCCCATCCCTCTAGTTCCGCTAGCTTCTCACCGGTAGAGTTCGATCCTCCAAGAACACTCTTAAGTGATGGATAAACGGTATCCATTACCAGAGAGCTTTTGCCGCTCCCTGAAACACCGGTTACCGTTATGAACTTGCCTAACGGGAATGAAACATCGATGCCCTTGAGATTGTTTTTTGTGGCGTGTTTGACGGTAAGATGCTTTCCGTTTGCGTTAACGGGCACTTCGAATCTGGGAACGGAAAGCTCGCCATTAAGATACTTGCCGGTGAGAGAACGATCAGGCGGATTGCCGAGCAACGCCTGGGTGGTCCCCTGGTAGACTATCTCTCCCCCATGAACGCCCGCTCCAGGCCCTACGTCCACAATATAGTCAGAACTCCTTATGACTTCTTCATCGTGCTCCACAACTATAACAGTGTTTCCTAGATCTCTGAGATTCTTCAGAGTCTTTATAAGCCTGTCGTTGTCTCTAGAGTGCAAGCCGATTGTCGGCTCATCAAGAACATAGGTTACGCCGGTAAGCCCGGAGCCTATTTGAGTCGCGAGTCTGATTCTTTGCGATTCGCCGCCGGAAAGCGTCATAGCGTATCTAGATAGCGTGATGTAGTCAAGCCCCACATCAACAAGGAATTTGAGCCGCTTCTCTATCTCTCTGAGGAGTTCCCCAACGATCTCGCGCTGATAATCAGTCAATCTGATCTCTCTCATGAAGTCGTAGATCTCCTGGATTGTCATTTCCGATAGACTGGCAATGTTCAGATTTCCTAGAGTTACGGCGAGAGCCTCGGGTCTCAAACGCTGGCCATTACATTGAGTGCAGCCTTGCTGTACCATGAAGTTGCTCTCCATCCAGTAACGCATGTCTTCAGATTGAGTTTCCTGATATCTTCTATTGAGGTTGTTTATAACTCCTTCATACGGCCTCTTCAGCTCATATGTCAGGCGATCGGAATGATACTTCATGGAGATGTCTCTGCTGGTTCCGAAAAGGATGGCTTCCTTGATGTCCTCTCGTAGATCCTTGAAAGGTTTTGCCGGGTCGTCTCCGAGAGACTCTATTACTCTCACAATCATCTTCAGGTTGAAACTGTCCCTGTTGTTGGACATCGTCTTCACCGCTCCCTTGAGAACGGTGAGGTTTTCATCAACAACAAGATCTTTCGAGAACTCCATCGTATAGCCCAAACCGTGACACTTTGGACAGGCACCGAATGGATTATTGAACGAAAAGATCTTCGGCGAGATTTCCGGCAAGCTTATACCGCAGTCAGGGCACGCGAAATTCTCGCTGAAGACCTTTCTCTCTTCTGAATCAACCAGGCCTACTTCCACAAAGCCATCGCCCTCATGAAGAGCCATTTCAATACTGTCAGCAAGTCTTGAGGCGTTTTCCGCGTCTACCCTAAGTCTATCAACAACGAGGTTTATCGTGTGCCTCTTATTCTTGTCCAGTTTCAACTCTTCCTCAAGATCATATGTCTCACCGTCAATCTCCACCCTGACGAACCCTTTCTTTCTGAGAGCTTCGAGCTCCTTCTTGAACTCTCCCTTCTTCTCGTTTGCTACGGGAGCATATATGGCTATTCTGTCCTCTTCACCGTAATCCTTCAAAACTCCCTCGACAATCTCATCGAGACTTTGCTTCTGAACCTCGCGCCCGCACGATGGGCAGTGAGGAACTCCTACTCTTGCGTAAAGCACCCTGAGATAATCATGTATCTCTGTAACCGTTCCGACTGTAGATCTGGGGTTATGACTGACGGTCTTCTGTTCAATAGCGATAGCCGGAGAAAGGCCTTCGATACTCTCGACATCCGGCTTCTTCATCTCCCCAAGAAACTGTCTTGCATATGTGGAAAGAGATTCAAGATACCTTCTCTGTCCCTCTGCATAGATAGTGTCGAGAGCCAGCGAGGATTTTCCCGAGCCGGAAAGCCCCGTAATGATTGTTAAAGAGTTCTTGGGGATAGCTACGTTTACATTCTTCAGATTGTGTACCCTGGCGCCTCTAACATATATATACCTATCCATCATTACACTCCTGTACAAGCTCTTCTAACTCATGGCAGATTTGTTCTACTTCCAACTGCTCAATACCCTCCACCATTACTCTTACGTACGATTCGGTTCCCGAAGGTCTTAGAACTATCCGCAAGTCGTTTCTGGTCTTGAGTTCTTCAAGCCTGTCCTTCAGCCTTGCGTTTTCCATGATTGCCTTTTTGTCGGTAACAGGGACGTTCCGAAGCAGCTGAGGATAAACAGGAAAAGACTGAACGAACTCATCAAGTGTTTCGCCAAGTTCTTCAAGAGAATTCAGTGTTTCGAGAGAAGTTATAAGCCCGTCCCCCGTCGTGCTTCTATCTAGGAAGATGATATGTCCGGATTGCTCTCCGCCAAGGATGACTCCGGTTTTCAGCATTCTTTCCAGAACGTACTTGTCGCCTACTCTGGTTCTATCCAGCAAGATGTCTCTGGAAGTGAGATACTTCTCAAAGCCCAGATTAGACATGACCGTCGCAACGACTCTATTTCCTTTCAGCCTTCCCTGTTCGACCATCTTTCTCGAATTCAGAGCCATCAACATATCGCCGTCAATCAACTTCGAGCCAGGAAGAACGAAGAGACATCTGTCGGCATCGCCGTCGAATAGAACACCGACCTGCCCCAGACTGAGCGATTTTCCTAGGAACTCAGGAAATAGCGAACCACACTGGTCGTTTATGTTCAATCCGTTTGGATCGATCCCTCGTAACTCCGCACCTATACCTAGGCTTTCGTATACCATAGATATTACTGTAGAAATCGAGCCATTTGCGCCGTCAACAACTATCCCGTCCTTGGGAAGTCTTTGATTCTTGTAAAGACTAACCACATAATCGACGTACTCATCTTTGTAATGATCTACTTGCCTCGTCTTGCCCACTCCGGAGTAGACCGTGTAATGATACGGGGTATCGATAATCAGGTTCTCTATCTCTACCTCGTCCTCGTCTGAAATCTTCATTCCTTTGGCCAGTACCTTTATTCCATTATATACAGCGGGGTTGTGAGAAGCGGAAATAACTGCGCCTAGCGTCTGTTCCTTCTTGGTGATATATGCTAGCGCGGGAGTAGGGATAACCCCTGCAAATTCAACGTTCATACCCGCTGAGGCCGCGCCGGCAGCCATTGCGCTTTCTAGAAGGTCACCGGAGTTTCTCGTATCTTTAGCTATGATTAACCTGTTGTACTTTCCAAGGTAGTATCTTCCAATTGCGTTGCCAAGCTTCATGGCAAGTTCGGGCGTAAGCTCTTCGTTAATAACACCCCTTATCCCATCGGTTCCGAATAGCTTCTTCATCAAACCACCCCCAAATATAAACATTTCTATACCTATGGTTTAGTTTACCACAGAATCTCGTTGACAACTTAAAGTATGATCTATATAATTGCACTGTTGGAGAGATGGCCGAGCGGTCGAAGGCGTACGCCTGGAGAGCGTATGACGAGCACAACTCGTCCGTGGGTTCAAATCCCACTCTCTCCGCCAGAAAAACACCCGTCTTTCCGACGGGTTTTTTCCTTAGGTAGAGCACTTTCTTCAGAACCTATCTGAAATGGAGGCGAGATGGGAGAACGATCGATAAACATAAGACTGAACAGGGCGCTTGGACAGAACTTTCTCAAATCTGCAAAGATATCCAGGAGAATCGTTGAGTCGGCCTCACTGGATCCTTCTTTGACCATAGTTGAGATTGGTGTTGGATCAGGCTCGCTCACTTCAATCTTACTGGAATTGGGGTATACCGTGATCGGTTTTGAGATCGACACGAGGTTTGTCGAGGGAAACAAAAGACTTGAAGGAGAAAAGTGCACTTTGCGATACGAGGATTTCCTCAAGGCAGATCTATCGTCGCTGCCGGAACCGGCCGCTTATATCGCTAATATCCCGTACTACATAACCTCTCCGATTATAGAAAGAATCATGTTTGAAGGGCCGGATTTCGTCAAAGCCGTGCTAATGGTTCAGAAAGAATATGCAGACAGACTGATCGCAACACCGCGAACGAAGGAATACGGTATACTGACGGTGAACGTCAATACATTTGCAAGTGTGAGCGAGCTTTTCCAGGTTTCGCGAAAGGAGTTTATCCCTCAGCCGGAAGTCGATTCCATGGTCATTGAGCTTTCGCTCTTGGATGAACCGCCGATTGAAAGAGAAAGAAGAGATGCCTACAGAGGCTTCGTCAGGCAGTGTTTTTCTCAAAGGCGCAAGAAGCTCAAGAACAACCTGAAGGGCCTCGTAGATTCTCCCGAGAGCCTTCTAAAGGCTTCCAAAATCGGGCTTGACGTTAGGGCTGAAGAACTGGATGTTGAGGACTTCGTAAGGCTCTTCAGGAACATATATCCCTAAGGTGGCGTGAACCCGAAAGTGGGTGAGTGATGGAAAGAGAGCTTTTCGAGAAGATACTGAATTCACTTATCGAGGGGATTATTGTCGTCGATTCAGACGAGACAATTGCTTTCATAAACGATGAGGCGGTCGATATTCTGGGTGTAGACGGCGAAGAAGCAGTCGGAGCTCCTGTACGGGAGACTATTCCGAACACCAGGCTTCACATAGTGCTGAAGACCGGAAAAACAGAACTGAACAGAATTCAGTATCTTGAAGAGAAGACCATAGTAACATCGAGATTCCCAATCGTTAATGCAAAGGGAGAAGTACACGCTGCTATGGCCGTCTTTCGCGACATAACGAATGTAGAGAGAATGGCCGAAGAGGTAATTAACCACAAGGAAATGGAAGTGCTTCTTACCTCGATCATAGATGCAATATATGACGCGATTTCCGTTGCGGATGAAAAGGGAAAGATTGTTCTTGTCAACAAAGCTTACACCAGGATAACCGGGATGAGCCCGGACTATGTAGTTGGAAAGATGGCCACCGTGGACATAGCAGAGGGTTCATCTCTCCATCTTGAAGTAGCCAGGACGAGAAAACCCATATACAATGCAAGACTCAAGGTAGGGCCAAACAGGAAAGAAGTGGTAGTGAACGTGACGCCGCTCTTTGTTAAGGGACAATTTCAGGGTAGCGTTGGCGTGATTCACGACATATCTGAAATCGAAAGGCTCGCCAGGGAACTGGAGGACACTCGAAGGCTTCTTCGTTACGTGAAGGCCAAGTACACCTTTGACGACATAGCGGGGTCCTCGAAACTAATGCAGGTAGCAATAGACCAGGCGCGAAAAGTATCGACAACAAGGGCGACGGTCTTGCTTAACGGCCAGAGCGGAACGGGAAAGGAGCTCTTTGCTCACGCCATTCATAATTCTAGTGATAGGAAGGACGCAAGCTTCATAAGTGTCAACTGTGCCGCATTACCTGAAAGCCTTCTTGAATCCGAGCTGTTTGGCTATGTTGAAGGAGCTTTCACAGGTGCCCGCCGTGGTGGAAAGAAAGGTCTGCTTCAAGAGGCAGACAAAGGAACCGTCTTTCTAGATGAAGTCGCGAAAATGAGTCTTTCGGTTCAGTCCAAATTCCTGAAGTTTCTTCAGGACAAAGAGATAAAGCCTGTTGGTGGAAACGAAACGGTCAAGCTGGATGTGAGGGTCATTGCGGCGACAAATGTCAGCCTTGAGAAACTCGTTGCGGAAGGCAACTTTCTCCCCGATCTCTATTATCGCCTGAATGTCGTCCCTATTGTAATCCCCGCCTTGAAGGAACACCCCGAAGACATTCCCGAAGTAGCCAGGCTGATTGTAATGAGGTTAAATCAGGAGTATGGAAGAGTGGTAACAGCCATCGATCCGGCCGTTATCTCTATCTTTAAAAAGCACGATTGGCCGGGAAATGTTAGAGAGTTGGAGAATGTCATCGGCAGAGCCATGATAAGTATGGAGCTGGATGAGAAGGTAATAAAGGTTACTCACATAAAGGGAGTCTTTGAAAATCACGAAAAGCGTAGTCAACTCCCGGAGGGAAAACTCTCCGTGCTAATGGATGGCTATGAAAGAGAGGTCATAAAGGCTGTGCTTGACAAATGCAGCTGGAATAAAACAAAGGCCTCAAACGAACTCGGGATAAGCATAAGGAGTCTATACTATAAGCTTGAAAAGCACGGTCTCACTGACAACCAAACGGACCGATGATATACTTATCATTGGGGGCGAAACGGTTTCGACGGGGTCAATGAACTTGAAGGAGCGAGCCGAGGTCCCGGAGCCGCGTCAAAAAACCGGACAAGCAGAAATGCCAATAACGAATTTGCACTTGCTGCTTAATTAATAAGTAGCCGTCCGAATAGCTTTTTGGTCTGGTGGGCTATGAAGGGCGTCAGAAAATCGGACCTTACCCGTGGATCTGCTCCGAATTCTCGGGGACATATAGGAGCTTGGACAGTCGGACTCTGCCTGTGAAGTCTTGACTGTTGACGATGATCACAGGCTGCGCTCGGAGAGCCTTCAAGGAATTTGGTTTCGGACGCGAGTTCGACTCTCGCCGCCTCCACCAACGCAATACATCGCGTCATTTGATCATTGCACCGATGCGAGACGATTATGGAAGTTGACTGCTTGCCCCCACACTTTTAAGAGTGTGGGGGTTTCTCTTTTAAGCCGATCCTAGTCTAGTGAACTAGATTCAACTTTTACAGAAGGAATCAGAAGACCACTAAACAAGGGAAAAAACGAAAAGAATGCCAGCCGTACCACCGCATTCTCAATTCACTATGCGCTTGTAAGAAACGGAGTTCCGGGAAGGACTTGAGATGTCTTTACGCATCCTTTGCCTCTTTCAAGCAGGGCCTGCCAATTTAGCAGTGAGCAAAAGGAGCAAGCGTTAGAACCTATTGCTAAAAAGCAATTATGGCCCGATCACTTGAATAACTAGGCTTTATTCAACAACTATCTGTACTCCTCCATTTAGTTCGGAATCAAGAGCCACACGATTCCTTCTTCATCTTCGAGTAGTTTCGCAGTCTTCTCTCATCAAGAATTCCGTTTGTCACAGCCTCCCGAACGGCACATCCTGGCTCGACAGTGTGAGTGCAGTCTCTGAACCTGCACTTGGCAAAGAGTTCGGCGATATCCTCAAAGACTTCGTCAAGCCCTTCCGTTCCACTGATTGCAGACTCTCTCATTTCGGGAACATCGATCAATTTTCCGCCATCTTGAAGAAGGTGTACTTGAGATGAGGTTGTCGTGTGCTTTCCCTTATGAGTAGAATTACTTACCTCGCCAGTATTGACTTCGGTCATACAAATTGCGTTTACTAGTGAAGACTTTCCGACACCAGAACTACCAGCAAGCACAGAAGATTTGCCTTTCAGACTTGAAGTAACTTCTTCAAGGCCTTCACCGGTGATAATGCTTGTAAGAAAAACCCGATAACCCAATTCTCGATAATTTCGAATATCCGCGGCTGTCTCTTTATCGATACCAAGGTCGGCTTTGTTAAAGACGATCATGACATCTAGATCGGGTCCTCTCGCCGCAGTGATGTATCTTTCGATCAAGCTCTTGCGGTAAGGAGGATCCTTTACTGCTACAACGATGAAGACCTGATCCACGTTGGCCGCGATCACCTGATCCAAGTGCCTCCCTCTTTTTCCTGCACCTCTTCGCACGAGACACTTTTTTCTTGGAAGAACCTCTGTAATAACACCTCGCTCTCTCTGAAGAGTTCCGAAAACGACCTTGTCTCCGACGGTGACTACATTCTTCTCGGTCCTCTCTTTTCTCAGTAGCTTACCCCTTAGAAGACACCGAAAGTAATCCCCTGTATCAGAGAGCACTTCTATTATTCCTTTCTGAACGTTAGTTACTTCACCAGTAATCATTTACCTCCGATTAGTCTAGTAATTTGAACAAAAAAAGCAAAAAACCACGGGTTCTTTTACCACCGTGGTCGAATAATCGGAAGAAACTAGCCTGTCAGCTGGTGAATTCCAAAAGAAGCGCGGTGTAAGAGCCCGTGGGGTTAAAGAAATCATTAAAGTTATCCGATATCCATAATGACTAGCCGATACAGCTTCACGCACTCTAATCAAGAAATTCCGCTCCCTCAGGCCTTCTCTTCAAACCGCTGGCCTCGTGTTTCCGAAAATAGCGTATAATTGCGATGTGGGTGATTTGTCAGTATGAGAATGCCATTTTTTCGCTATTTATTTTTTGTGTTGTTCGTCCTTATAACGATTACTAGTCTGGCGGGGAGCAGCGATTCTACAGACTCTTCTGATGCTACAGTAACTACCTATTTCGAAGATCTGGCGAGGGAGATTCTTGCCATGGATTCTTTTGATGACTTATTCAAACTTGATGGTTTCTTTGACGAGGACCCTGCAGAAGAACTTGCACCTTCTATCGCAATCCCTTCGGTTCCGGTAAGCACAGACGCTATTACTGAGTTGCCTACGGCCATTGTTACAGCAAGCGCGACTTCACTGAACACGGAGACTCTCGAGAGTACTGCATTATGGGTATACGAGAAATGTTACGATGGGCTCCTTCCGGGTAGAATCACGTTCGAATTCCAGTCTGGCGATCCTGTTATGGGTATCCCAGATGTGGTTACGTTCTACAAGGAAGGGATCGTAGTGGGAACTCTAGCGGGGAAGACAATAATGACACCGGTTATTGTCAACGATGTTCCCTACCATGGTGAAAAGACCACGATATTCAGGTTTCTGACGGGTGATTATTCTACTCCGCTAGGAGCATTCTACATTACTGTCATCGACTCCAAAGTGTACTCTCTCGCAGTTGCAGTTGACCCTATGAAGGTAGACAATGTTGTCGACCTCGACGGTGACGGAGTTGCTGAGCTTGTGGTCATCGATGATCACATGGTTAAGGCTCATGAAGCTACCGAGTTGTCGGTCTTCAAGCGTTTCTTCAGTTGGAGCGAAGTTGGCTGGCAAGTTGACAGCCCCGGAGAGTATTCAGAGGTCTACTCTGCTCTCGCTGCGGAGGATCTCGGCAAGATAAGATCGTCCAGTCCAAGAACTCCTCACGTGTGGTCATATGCCTACCATTCTTATATGGCAGGCCAGGATCTGGAAGAAATAAGAGTTCAAGTCGCTGAGCTCGTAGAGGACTTCTCGCTTCATTGGCTTGTTGATTCCTCTGAAGTGGTCAGACTCCTGGATCAGAATATAAACCAGTATGAAGGTTTCGTAATGAAGAAGCCTACTCCAAGTTCATCTTCCACTATGTAATTCGATTCAAGAATATTATTCACGCTCTTGAGAATTTCATTCACCACGACTATAATCGTATTGAGTGGGAAAAATGGAGCGTGAGATTATGAGAAGAATATTCTTGTTGTTGCTTCTTCTGATTAGCGCGGCACTAGCCGCATCGAAATTCAGTGTTGGGATCTTGATCACGGGCGAGATTGGCGGGAACGCCATATATGAGCTCGTTCAGAAAGGCGCCCTCGGAATGGCTTCCGACGAGATCGAGATCAAGATTGTCGAAGGCGGTTACAATCAATCAAAATGGGAATCGATGTTGGTCAGCCTCGCAGCTCTCGGCAAGTACGATCTTCTTATGACTTTTACCGAAGGAATGCCGGCAAGTGTTATGCGAGTAGCCCAGATGTTTCCGAATCAGAAATTTGCGTTACTGGACGGAATCATTGAGGAGCCAATACCAAACACTTACTCTGCAGCCTTCAGAGATAGCGAGATGACCTTTCTTGCCGGTATCTTCGCTGGACTTGTTACATCAAGCGATTTGCCGGGTGCGAACGAAGAGAACGTTGTGGGATTGATAGCAGGAGACACCTATCCTGCCATGACGAACATAATGAGACCCTATTTTGAACTTGGTGTTGTAACGGTGAATCCCTCGGCTAAGGTTCTTTTTGGTGTTGTAGGCAGCTGGTCCGACCCATCAAGAGGAAGAGAACTTGCAGCTAAGCAGTTTGATGCAGGGGCAGACATAATTCTTTCAATAGCGGGCGGCAGTGGTGTTGGAGTCATTGAAGAGGCGTCGGTTAGGGGTAGATACGTGATCACCGTTGACTCCAACCTTATACCATTGAACCCGAAGGTAATACTTGCAAGCTTTCTGAAGCATATCGACCGCCTTGTTAGCGAGACTATTGCGAAGGCCAAGGCAGGGGAGCTACTATTCGGGAGTTCCGAGAGGGTCGGCATTGCAGAAGGAATGATTGATTATACACACGACGATCCTTATTTCCTATCCAATGTTCCTACTGAGATTCGCGCGGAGCTTGCGAAATGGTTTGAAGTACTCAAAGACAGCGAGGCTCCTTCACCGAAGAATGAGTAGCC
The DNA here is from genome assembly GCF_002432735.1 of Mesotoga sp. UBA5847. Lineage (NCBI taxonomy): Bacteria > Thermotogati > Thermotogota > Thermotogae > Kosmotogales > Kosmotogaceae > Mesotoga > Mesotoga sp. UBA5847. The sequence goes on from NZ_DJGL01000003.1 coordinate 18,280, forward strand.
TTCTTCAATCATACAATGAAGCGCTTCATCATCTCACAGAAACCGAAGAGAGGATTGCCTCTTTCGTAATAAGTCATCCGGAGGAGGCTCTTGACCTTCCCGTTAAAGATCTGGCGAGAAGACTGGAGGTAGCTCCCTCAATGATAATCAAGGCGGCGAAGAAGCTCGGATTCTCCGGTTATACGCAACTGAGACTGACGATCGCAAGCGAGCTCAACTTACTTGTTCAAAGAGAGAAATCCTCCGTAATGATCGAGGATCTTGAGGCATATGATCAACTCGTGTCATCGACGATTCGCGAGGCATATTCGCGCCTGAACGAGGACGATGTTGAAGCTGCGGCGCGACTACTAGCGGAAGCGCAGATAGTTGATATTTACGCCTTTGGTTTCGATGCGCTTGCCGGTCATGATCTCTATCTCAAGATGCTTCAGAGCGGGAAGAGAGTTAAGTTGATTGAGAATGGCTACGAGCAGATGATTTCTGCGTACACGCTGGAAAGTGACTCGGTAATAGTTGCCATTTCGAGTGCAGGGACTTCCGCAGATCTTATTGATGCGCTGAGATTTTCGCAGAAGTCCGGTGTATCAGTGATCACTATAACGCCTGCTAGATCCATGCTCAGTGGTTACTCCAAAGTGAACCTGGAAAGCTACTATTCCAAACTGGTATTTCCAGAAGGCGGATTGGTCACTCGGATCGTTCAGCTGATGATTGTAGACATGCTTTATCTTCAGTTTCTTAAGATCTCTGGAAAAAAGTTTGAGGAGAGATATTCAAAATTTAGAGAGGTTCTTGACTTCAAAAGAAGGGGGATGAAAAAATGAGAGGGACAGAGTCCCTCTCATTTTTTGTCGGGTTCATTCACCGGAGTTGCTAACCAGGCCCCTCCAGATTATCTCTCGTATGCTTTCTAGCCCGTTAGGGTCTTCCGTTACACTGAAACCATTCAATATGAGGTCTGCTGCGCTATCGGGATCTACGTCTTTGGAAATCTCATGTGCGGTCTTGGCATCGTTTATTGCCGAAGACAGTTTTTCCTTCAAGATCTGGTACCTATCTCTCACTCTTTTCCAGGATTCATTATCTTCTCGGCTGAGGTTTGCCCTCTCCTGATCCATGATCTTCTTGATCTCATTCTTGCTTGTGATGAAATCAATATACGATCTCAGAATTCTCTTCAGCTTCGAAACGTAGATACTCTCATTTCTTGTTTCCGAAAAGACATGATCTTCAAGTTCGTTGATCGAGTATTGCCAGACTTCGTAAAACAGGTCCTCTTTACTGGGAAAGTAGTAGTAGATCAGGGCCTTCTTCACACTTGCCATCTGGGCAATCTCAGACATGCTTACGCCGTCGTGACCTCTTTCCGCAAAGGCCTTCCGGGCGGCTTTTATAATCCTCTCTCTAGAAGACAAATTCGCTCGCACCGGATCCACCGTCCCCTCAAGGTTTTTTGTCTATAGCAAGCTTCTCTTCGTTGTTAGCGTACTTTCTCATTCTAACATCAAAATCGTAAACCCCTCTGTGGGCCGGATGGGTCTCGGCAAAGCCTTCCTCATAGTAGAGTTTGTCGGCGTATTCCTTCCAACCGGCTGCAAGCTCATCCAACTGTCCGGCAAGCTCTGTGACAACGTTTTCACTTCCATCGTGCTGTGGGATCGCATTGAACTTGTTCACCATGGCTCTGAGGACTTTCGGATTGTCAATAATCGGACAGGGTCTGAAGAGATTATTGCTGTAAGGCACCATTCTCTTGTATGCCGTGAAGAATGGAGACTTCAAAATCTCCAGAAGACTCTTTTCTCTTATACTGTCAACCGCAAACTGCTGGAAGACACAAGGTTCAACGTAACCCTTTGCATTTACGTGAAGATACTTTGCGCCGGCGGCCAGACAGCCATTCGTAAGGAATCCGTGATTCCAGAAGTCTGCAACGAATGCGAAGTCTCCACCGAGCCTCTCTTGCTCGGTCTTGAAGAATCTCTCATATCTCTGTTCCGGCGTAGGGACAAGGTCCATAGAAGGATTCATACCGACTGGCATGAACTGGAATACCCAGGCATAAGAAACGCCCTCGTCCTTCAGGAACTGCCAGAACTCGTCCTTCATCATAACTTCGTGGTTGAGTCTTGTCGCTGTGACAGAAGTACCGTAGATTACTCCTGCTTCTCGCAGGATTTCCCATGCTTGCTTGATCTTGTTGAAGGTACCTCGTCCGCGTCTCCAGTCAGTTTCGCCTTCGAAACCTTCCACTGATACGGCAAAGGTCGCATTGCCAAGTTCGCCAAGCTTCTTCGCGACTTCCTTCGTTATGAGCGTTCCATTTGTGTAGACCTGGAAATACGAGTCGTTGAACTCCTCGAAAATCTCTAGAAGATGCGGCCAGACGAATGGTTCGCCTCCGGTGATGATAAAGAAGTAAATCCCAAGCTCGTTTGCCTGCCGGATGATCGAACTGACCTCTTCCTTGGAGAGCTGATACTTTCTTCCGTAAAGACCGGCATAACAGCCGACACAGTTGAGATTACAAGCGTAAGTTGGACTTATTACTAGAAGCTTAGGAATAACAACCTCGTGCTCCAGCATCTTCTCCTGTCTAATCTTCTCGCCTAATGCGAACTCATTTACAACGAGATTTGTCATAGCCTTTTCGACGGCCTTAGGACTGGATCTCTTGAAGACATTCTGCCAGGAAACGATCATCGGATGCTCTTCCTTGGCCATCTGAGTGAGTTTCTTCAGACCGCTCTTCGTCGGTTCCTTTGTCAAAGTGGCGACAGTACCAAAAAGCCTTCCAATATTTTCAGTCGAAGAATTTCTGACAACTGAACCCACATACTTCCCTGCCTGTCTCAGCATAGAAGCTTTCATGCTTTCTACAATACCCATGAATAACACCCCCAATAGATGTTTACTTACCGGTCGGTAAAATATTAAACCTTCAATGCTACACTTCATTGTCTTTTATATAAATAGTCTGCAACATGTGCTGTCTATTTGAGGGTGAGCAAGCCATCCATCGTGAAAGAGCATTGTCAAGACGTTCGCTATGCTGACGAGAAGACGAGAGAAAAGCCGGTCACTGCCGAAATAAGACGCAAGGCGCCGAGGAACATCGGCGGACGCAAGGCTGGCGAAGATCACGCCAGGTCGCAATGCCCGGGAAAGCATCCGGGGACGCATTGCTGCCTTCGGCAGGAGGCGAGGCCGACTTCGTCGGGAAGTGATGCTGCTGCGCAGGAAGCCTCTCAGGTCAA